>JANPOX010000513.1:0-5266 GCA_031428235.1 Bacteroidia bacterium
GATCACCTCTTCCCATTCCGAACAGAGAAGTTAAGCCCACCAGCGCAGATGGTACTTGGTCTAAAACCTGGGAGAGTATGTCGATGCCAATTTTACAATAAAACCCCTTCTATTAACTTAGTAGGGGTTTTTTGTTTTATAATCAATTCAGTCAAAAGAGTATAACAATCACTTCAGTGAAGGAATTTTTTTTCTTGACTATTATTATTCGAGCCTTAACCGCTGATTTAGTATTTTACTAGAATTTTCCGAGTAATGAAAAGAATTTATTTTTAAACTTGATGGTAGTTTATTACGTAAATATATATACCATGAAAAAATTTCTATTTATTCTCCTGTTCCCTTTTATTTTAAAATCTCAAACGTTGCAAGTCCAATCGCCCGTTCGGTTTTTGGCATTAGGCGATTCTTATACCATTGGCCAAAGTGTTACAGTTAACCAACGTTGGCCAGTTCAATTGAGAGATTCATTAGCAATCAGAGGCATCATGACTGACACGATGCTAATTATTGCAACAACCGGATGGCGTACCGATAACCTGATCAGTGCCATTACCAATCAAAATTTAGGGCAACAAAATTACAATTTGGTTTCTTTACTCATTGGTGTTAATAATCAATACCAGGGTAGTCCGTTTTCACAATATGTGAATGAATTTCCGCAACTGCTTGATTCTGCCATTCGATATGCAGGGGGAGACACCAGTCATGTGTTTGTTGTTTCAATTCCTGATTATGCATATACACCTTTCGGACAAAGCACTGGAAATCAAACCCAAATTAGCCAGCAGATCGATCAATATAATGCCGCCAATAAACATGTTGCTGATAGTTTGCATATTCAATATTTTGATATCACGCCAATCTCAAGAATGGGACTCGCTCAGCCTGCTTATGTGGCAAGCGATGGATTGCATCCTTCGGGAATACAATATACTGAATGGGTGAAATTAATGTTGAACTTTATTGACCCTAGTTTGGCAACGGCCATTAAGGATTTAAAGAATGATATTTCATTTTCTATTGAACCAAATCCGGCAAGCGATTTATTGACTATTAAAAGTAGACAAGCTTTGCAGAGCATTGTTATAACTGATGCTTCAGGCAGTACTGTCTTGATTCAAAATTGTTCTTCAAAATCACAGATAGTGCATACGGAAAATTTTAGCGATGGTATTTATTTTGTAAAGGTTGCTTACAACAATGGATTAAGTTTCACAAAGAAGGTGATAATAGCACATTAAATCCAAGTTTTATAAAAATGACATTATGTGCTAAAAACCCGTTTAACGGTAGGGTGTATAATTCTTAATTGATTTATATTAGTAAAAATAAATCTTATCAAAAAAGATATATTTTTCTGAATCCTCAAAGGCCCTCGTTATGGATACTATAAAATCAGCTTTGCTCATTGATAACAATGATTTTGATAATTTTATTAATCTTAGATTATTAAGAAGCAACGGTGTCACAAATGTTATTTTGTTTAATGATGCCAATAGTGCCCTCACTTATTTAAAGGAAACAAAAGTAGTTTATCAATTGATTTTGATCGACATCTATATACCAAATGGGTATAGTTTTATTGATAGCTTTTGTGAATTGAATTTAGGAAAAACACAGGGCGAATTAATGATCCTGACGTCTGCTATTGTTGATTCATCCTTTAAAGAAACGATGGATAAAAAAAACATTAGCTATCTTGATAAACCACTGACGATTGAAAAACTTCGGCAACGGGTAAAAACAAATAGTTAGCTTCTGTTATTACAAAAGATTTCTACTTCTCCAAAGCTTCTTTCACCAATTGGTTGGCAATTTTTGGGTCTGCTTTCCCCTTGCCTAGTTTCATGACTTCACCAACGAACAACCCTAAAAGATTCACTTTTCCGTTCTTGTACTCTGTGATTTTTTCAGGATATTTTGCCAGCGCTTGGTTTACCAATTCCTGTAAAGCACCAGTGTCGTTACTTTGAATAATATCCAAACGTTGCGCAATGCTCAAAGGTGCTTCGGTAGGATTGAGCATTAACTCAGGAAATAATTTTTGAGTAGCTGAGGCATTGCTTATTTTGCCTTCATCAATTAAGGCAATTAAATCGGCAATGGTTTTTGGTTTAATATGAAATTGTTCAATGTCAAAAGCATTTTCGTTTAAGTATGACTTAATGCTTCCCATCATCCAGTTGGCCGCTGCTTTGTAATTTTTGGTATGTGATACCAATTCATTAAAATATAAAGCAAGGCCTTTTAAGTCGGTTAAGTTTAGAGCATCGTATTCTGATAAGCCAAACTCTTTGGTAAATTTCTTCAACAGATCATTAGGCAATTCCGGCATTTGTGATTTCACCGAATTGATATAGTCTTGAGTAACCATAACCGGTTGTAAATCAGGCTCCGGAAAATAGCGGTAGTCGTTTGCGTTTTCTTTACTGCGTAATGCAAAGGTAGAACCATCCGTGGCATTAAAGCTTCGCGTCTCTCCTGCAATTTCACCGCCCGCTTCCAGTAAATCAATCTGACGTTTTATTTCAAAATCAATAGCGCGTTGCACGTTACGGAAAGAGTTCATGTTCTTTACTTCCACTTTTTTTCCATATTCTTTCGCATCTTTCAACATCACAGAAACATTGGCATCACAACGCAAAGATCCTTCTTCCATATTTCCATCGCAGATATCCAGGTAACGCACCAGTTTTTTTACTTCCGTTAAATACACATAAGCTTCATCGCTGCTAGTGAAATCAGGTTCAGTCACAATTTCTAACAAGGGAGTTCCCGCACGGTTCAAATCAATGAGAGATTCAAAAGGATCGATATCGTGCATGCTTTTACCAGCATCTTCTTCCATGTGAATTCGCGTTAAATTAATGCGTTTTTCTGTTCCGTCTTTTAATTTAATATCAACATATCCACCGGTACAAATTGGAGTTTTGTCCTGAGTGATCTGATAGCCTTTTGGTAAATCGGCATAAAAATAATTTTTGCGGGCAAACTGATTTTCTTCACGAATATCACAATTCATCGCAACACCTAATTTTACAGCAAATTCAATGGCACGCTTGTTTACTTTTGGTAAAGTACCCGGGTGGCCCAATGTTATAACGCTGACATTAGTATTTGGCATGGCGCCATATTCTGCCACATCGTTGCTGTACATTTTTGTTTTGGTGAGTAATTGGATGTGACACTCTAAACCAATCACTGTTTTATATTTTTCGTAAACGGACATGTTTAATGAATTAAGATTAATGAATTCAGAAGTGTTTTTGCTTAAAAATTCAGAGTTTAAAGATAATAATTTTATTAGATTTTAAACCACATAGGCACTTAGATTAAGAAGGGTTTATTGGTATAAGTTGATGTAATAGAAATACATAGCAAAAATTGAAGCGTGGCTTCAATTCTAATGTTCCCTCTTTTTCTAAAAAATACTATGTGGCTATGTGTTTAAATTGCACTAAGATTTTGACTATATTTATCTTCCCAAAATTACTCTTTCTTGATCCCAAAATTCACAATAGATAAAATTATTGATGCCGCCCGTGTTGAGGACGTCATAGGAGATTTTATTACCCTTAAAAAACGTGGTGCCAATTTATTAGGCTTGTGTCCTTTTCACGGAGAAAAATCACCGTCATTTACAGTGTCTCCTGCTAAAGGAATATACAAATGTTTTGGTTGTGGAAAATCGGGAACAGCCGTTAACTTCATCATGGATTTAGAGAGTTTATCTTATCCGGAAGCCCTGCGTTACCTTGCCAATAAGTATGGCATTGAAGTGATTGAAAAAGAGGTAAGTGTTGAGGAAAAAGCACAGCAGAACGAGAAAGAGAGTTTATACATTGTGATGCAATACGCGCAAAAGTATTATTCGGACTTACTGCTGAATGATGATTTGGGGCGGTCAATAGGTTTGGGTTATTTTAAAGAAAGAGGTTTTACACAAACCATCATCGATCAATTTCAGTTGGGGTACAGTTCAGAAGAGCGTCGTAAATTTTCAGAAACCGCTGTTCAGAAAGGGTATCAACCGATGTACCTGGTTAAAACAGGCATGTCTATTTTGTCCAATAATCATGTGGAAGGCAGTCCCATAACTGTTAGTGATATATTTGACCGTTACACAGGCCGTGTTATGTTCCCGATCCATAATATTTCAGGAAAGGTCATTGGTTTTGGTGGAAGGATTCTCATTACGGATAAGAAGCAGGCTAAGTATATTAATTCGCCACAGACCGATATTTACGACAAGAGTAAAACCTTGTACGGTTTATTCCAGGCAAAGAAGCAAATTATACAGGACGATAACTGTTACCTCGTAGAAGGGTATACAGATGTAATTTCCATGCATCAATCCGGTATTGAAAATGTGGTCGCTTCATCTGGAACTTCTTTGACGGTTGATCAAATCAAATTAATTCATCGCTTTACAAAGAATATTACCATTTTATATGATGGTGATGTGGCTGGTATTAAAGCCAGCTTCAGGGGAATAGACCTGATCCTGGAGGAAGGAATGAATGTTCGCGTGCTGTTGTTTCCTGATGGAGATGATCCGGATTCTTACAGTAAAAAAGTAACGAACGAGGAGTTCAAAGAGTTTATAAAAACAAACAGTAAAGATTTTATTTCTTTTAAAACAAGTTTATTATATAAGGAAGTTGAGCATGACCCGATCAGACGTGCAGAATTAATTAAGGATATAGTAGAAAGCATTTCAGTGATCCCGGATGCGATCAATCGTTCTGTTTATGTGAAAGAATGTTCAAGGATCATGGATATCAGTGAGCAAATCTTGCAGATTGAGATCAACAAGCTGATTCGGAAGAAAACAGGAAAGCAGGGCGCTGTTCCATATGATGCAAAAGGCGACAAGTATAAAGGAGGTAATCCTGATGACACTTCGCTTCTTGTAGAAGAATATACAGAGGAGGAAAAAGTAGTTGACCCGATTTTAGATTCGGAAGAAAAAGAATTGCTGCGCATGATGATGCAATACGGAAACGTGCTGGTGGAAGTGGAAGCAGAAGATACGGATAACGCACAACAATCGTTTAATCTAACGGTTTGTGAGTTTGTTATTTTTGAACTATGGAGAGATAACCTGCAATTTATTAATCCCGTTTACCAAATGGTATTAGATGAGTTTCAGCATGAGCTGGAGAGCGGTGTGATACCAACCATGCAAACTTTCACTCACCATTCTAATCCGGCAGTCTCTCAGGTAGCCATTGATATTGCTTCCTTTTCTGATATTGTTAGT
>JANPOX010000514.1:0-3812 GCA_031428235.1 Bacteroidia bacterium
ACCAGTTTTATTTCGCTCATTTTTTTGCCTGAAATTTCAACGGCATTTAATAGACCGGCCGATGAAATGATAGCTGTACCGTGCTGATCATCATGCATCAACGGAATATTTAACTCTTCTTTTAAGCGGCGTTCAATTTCAAAACATTCTGGTGCTTTGATATCTTCTAAATTAATACCGCCAAAGGTGCAGGCAATATTTTTTACGGTATTTACAAATTCATCAATATTTTTTGTGTCAACTTCAATGTCAAATACATCGATATCAGCAAATATTTTAAAGAGTAAACCTTTACCTTCCATTACTGGTTTTGATGCTAAAGCACCAATATCTCCTAATCCTAAAACGGCTGTTCCATTTGAAATAACGGCTACTAGATTTCCTTTGGCAGTATACAAATAAGCATCATCAGGATTTTTTTCAATTTCCAGACAAGGTTCTGCAACTCCTGGTGAATAGGCTAATGTTAAATCTCGTTGGGTACTATATGGTTTTGTAGGAATTACTTCAATTTTTCCGGGTCTTCCCTGAGAGTGGTAATCAAGGGCGTCTTGTTTTTTGAATTTAGCCATAAATGTTAAATTTTAAGAGAACGAAAGTACGTTTTTTAAAGCAAAAAAGTAAATTATTATTGGGTTAAACATTCCTGTAATTTTTGTAAACTACTTGAAATTGTTTACATTAGAACTTCTATTTAAAACAATGGACTTATGAAAAAACACTTACTTACATTTATTTTTATCTCAACTTTAATTGTCACTCAAGCCCAAACTACTATTGTAGATAGTATTTTTGTTGGAGGAATCTATAGAACATATAGGTTATATGTTCCTACAATTTATACAGGGGCAACAGCCAGACCACTCATTTTAAATTTACATGGCTATACCAGCAATGCCTTGCAACAGCAACAATACACTAATTTTAAGCCTATTGCCGATACCGCTAATTTTTTAATGGTGTATCCGCAAGGCACGAAAGACGGTTCTAATCAACCTTATTGGAATGCAGGTTTTTCTACAACACAAGTTAATGATATTGCATTTTTAAGCGCCTTAATTGATTCATTGGATCTCACGTATAATATTAATTTAAACCGGGTATATTCTACAGGCATGAGTAATGGTGGCTTTATGAGCCATACTTTAGCTTGTGAATTGAGTAACCGTATTACGGCTATCGCCTCAGTAACCGGTGGTATCTTTACGACTCAGTACGGCAGTAATTGTCATCCTACACGGCCTGTTCCTGTTATGCAGGTTCATGGTACAGCAGATGCAACAGTTCCATATGCAGGAAACATGTCGCAGGGAATGATGCCCATTGATTCGGTAGTTAGATACTGGGTTAAAAAAAATAATTGTAATCCTACGCCAACGTTCAGTAATGTGCCAAATACTAATACAACAGATGGTTGTACGGCTGAGCATTATAAATACAGTGGAGGAAACCTGGGAAGTACTGTAGAACTTTATAAAATAATTGGCGGTGGTCATACCTGGCCTGGTTTTCCATTTGGTGGTGCGGGTACTAATATGGATATTAATGCATCTAAAGAGATTTGGCGTTTTTTCAATAAATATAATTTATCAACCTTAACAAGTATTGATGAAAATGAAGCATTAAGTAAAGAATTAAAACTCTATCCGAACCCTGCTCATTCTATTTTAAATTTCAGTATGGATAATGTGGAAAGCATTATGATCACTGATGTTTTAGGTAAAGTAATGGCATTAGAAGTTTCTTCAGATAACTCCATTTCAATTGATAAATTGAATACCGGCATTTATTTTTTATCAGTAAAAAACACGAATGGAGCTTTAGCGAAAGCCAAGTTTATAAAGGAGTAACAAAGACTTTAAGGCTTGCTATTTCTTTCTTGATGACTTAGTCGTATTTGCCTACGGCGTGTTTTCTCTTTTTCTTTTTGCTTGAACAAAAAGAAACAAAAATTCATGACCCTAAACCAAAACACCAAATTGGAGTTTTATAACACATCGATATCTTACAATAGAATGATAAACCTCTGACTATGTGTTATGGCCTATTAAAATTTTGCTTAAAAATCAAGTGGGATCAAATGTGAAAGGATGTGCGTGGATGCTTTGGGCTGTTCGCGAAGCGCTTCAAAGCATCTGCTTGATGCCATGCAGGTTTTAGCTAAATTTTAATAAGCCTTGAATTCTTTGTTACTTTCTGTTTCAAGACAGAATGTTAGTTCGAATTTGTCTTCAAAAGTATTGGAAGAAAACCTTACTTCTTTAAAATCTCTTTTTTGTAAGTTGGCAACAATCCTAAAAACTCATTAATTGTTTTTTGAAGATCATATTCGTTTCCTCTTCCACCGGCGGCGTTAATGTGACCTCCACCACTATAATGTTTGCGGGCAAACTGGTTCACATCAAAACTACCTTTGCTGCGAAATGATATTTTTATTTTGCCTTCACCTTCTGAAAAGAAAGCACAAAATTTAATTCCTTTAATGGCAAATGGATAATTCACAATACCTTCTGTATCTCCTTTTTGATGGCTGAATCTTTGCAGTTCTTTTTCCGTTAATGAAATATAGGCAGTTTGAAATTCCGGCATCACTACCATTTTTTCAGATAAGCAATACCCCAAAAGCTTAACACGGCTTTCATTGTAAGTATCATAAACAGCAGAGTGAATATCGCTTGGTTTGAAACCAGTTGCTAATAATTCTGATAAAATAATGTGTGTTTTTGGTGTAACACTATCATAACGGAAAGATCCCGTATCAGTCATTATTCCAGTGTATAAGCAGGAGGCAATATCTTTATCAATTAATTTTTTTCCACCCAATCCTACAATAAATTCGTGAACCAATTCGCAGGTTGAACAAGCTTTCACATCATGAAACATTAGAGCGGCGTAGGTATCAGGTTGTTGATGATGATCAATCAGTATTTTTTTTGCAGTTGCGTTCTGTAATAATTCACCTAAACCTTCCAGCCTTGAATAGTTATTAAAATCGAGCGTAAAGATCAGGTCACTTTTTGAAATAAGAGCTGCGGCTTTTTTTTGATTATTGCTAAATGGCATTACTTTTTTATGACCCGGTAACCAATGCAAAAACTCCGGATATTCGTTTGGTGTTATTACGGTTACATTTTTTTCTGTTTTAATTAAATAATTGCAAAGTCCAAGTGAAGAGCCCATAGCATCACCATCTGGGTTATAATGAGTAACGATTACGATATTATTTGATTTTTTTAATAAAGCTTTAAATTTTGGAAAAGAGTCTTTTTGCATGGTTTCGTTTTGATTTTACAAATTTAGGGTATTTTAAATCTATTATGATAATATTTGTTTTTTATATAATTCGCATGGTTTACGAAAATAAACCACATAGAATCATAGGGAAAATTTGGAGACAAAAAAGAAAGCTTTTATAAAACAAGTTTTTTACACATAGTAACTATGTAATGCGAAGCTTTCTATTCCTCACAAAGACTAAATATGATTTTTGTTCCTACAAGCAAACTACTATCTTCCTATGTGGTTTAAAAACTATTATAGATCCGTCTATTTGATATAAAAACAATAATTGTATCTTTGCAGCCTAAAAAAACATTATGTCAGGAAATATTACATTTACAATGATTAAGCCCGATGCAGTTGAAGCGAACAACATCGGACCAATTTTAGCTAAAATAAACCAATCAGGTTTTAAAATAGTTGCTATGAAATACATGAAATTAAGCAAGGAAACTGCTGGTAAATTTTATGAAGTTCATAAAGAGCGTCCGTTTTATGGTGAATTAGTTGATTATATGAGCAACGGACCAATT
>JANPOX010000515.1:0-6840 GCA_031428235.1 Bacteroidia bacterium
CTCATTGGCTTAAATCTCCATTGAAAGCGCGCATTAATGTTTACATTTTTTATTTGGCTATTGTACTGTATAAACGTAGTGAAAAATACACTTTTCGAAAACGATAATTCGACCTTCGGGCCAATTAAATCTAAATAAACTTTTTTTGCCAAATGCGGTAAAATTATTTCATCGTGAGTATAACTTACAGTTAAAATTCCATAGGGCTGTTTTCTAAAAACAACTTCTGCATGATAGGATAATTTTGTACCGGTAAAATAGCTTCCGTAAAAAATACCGGCTGTTGCATTTAATATTTTGCGTTGATTTGTTTTGATTTTCAGTCCAACATCCTGATAACTATAATCACCAACTGGCAAAAATTTATTATTAGCAAAAGTTACGTCAGTTGGATAAATTAATTTTGTGTAAAATGTCCGGTAATCAACTGATAAACCTGATGAATTAGTTAAATTAAAATCCCAGCCAAATTGATGAAGCATATCCGTAGTTGTGTATTTATCATTGGCATAATAATCCATATGCCACCTTGGCCCCATTTTATTAATGAAGGATTTTTTTGGATAGATAAAATAATTTACTCCCGGCTCTAACCGCCAATAGGTATTTCTAACAGTTGTATTGTTAGAGTAATTTGTTTGAAAAATACGCGGAGTAAAACCCGTTTCGGCATTATAATTTTTATTGACATACTCATGATTCCATTGAATATTAATTTTTTGAGTATTATATGACAACCAGGTTGCATGTGTAAAAGCATCATTATTGTTTTGGTTGGATAAAGAGTGATGAAAAAAAGCCTTGCCCTGCCATTTATTATTATTACTGATTAAATTATAATCTGCGCCCACTACCCTATTAAAATTTATTGCCGAAAAACCTGTTGTATCAAACTGTTGTCGGTTAACAAAAATAAAAGCAATATTGGAACGTTTAAACACATTACGCTGAACAGCTGCAACAAAATAATTTTGCGAAAAGGCTTGCGCATCTCCCACATTGCTCTTAGCCGTTTGAATATCCATAATACCAACCCGCCAATTTTTATTGGGCTTGCCACTTAAACGGGCACCGGCAATAATAGGCACAGCGTTCCCGGAATTAAAACCAATTCTTCGTGAAAAAAACGGACGAATCTGACGAAAACCAAACCCTGCAAACAAATCGCTATTCTCTATAAAAAACTGGCGTTGTTCCGGAAAAAATAAACTAAAGCGCGTCAGATTAGTTATCTGCCTATCTACCTCAACTTGCGAAAAATCCGGATTAAAAGTTACATCTAAGTTTAAGGATGATGATAAAGCAATTTTTGCATCCGCACCGGCATTACCTTCATAAACTGCTGGTTTGTTTCCTAAATAATCTTTACTTACTTTGCCTATAGCATAAGGTATAATTGCAATATTAGTTCCTGCTTTTTTTGGCAGTGTATCCCAATTTAAAATTCCAATATAGGCTAAGGAAGAAACATTAAATTCACGGGGAACTTTACACCAGGAAGAATTTTCATTTCGCTTCAAATCATTACGAGAGAAATTAATTCCCCAGCTTTTTATGTCATTTTTATAGCGCAGCGTTTTAAATGGAATTTCCATTTCAACTATCCAATAATTTTTTTGCCTTTTTACAGAGCTGAACCATTTATTATCCCAATTTGTTGTTACACCTTGTCCACCGCCACCTGCAACTAATCCTTCCCGTTGGGCACCATATGGATTCACACCAAAACTAAAGCCATTTTGCTTGTCTAAAAATGGATCAATGGTTACAACAAAGCAATCACTGGCAGGGTATGAGAAATCTCTTTTTAAGGATTGCACAACATAATTACCCGGTAAAGAATCATAGCAAATTGCAGCTACAAAAATTGATTGGTCGTTATAGGTTATATATGCAGTAGTTTTTGATTGAGAAAGACACGTATCATAGGGGAAATTTTGCCAAAAATCTAAAGCCGGTTCGCAGGATTTCCAGATAGTTTCATTTAATTCTCCATCAATGGTGATGATTTCATTGGTTCTACTAATGGTTAATGCCTTATCATTTTGACTAAACCCTTTTGTTGAAATTAACAATAATAAAATATAAATACAACGTTTCAATTATTTTCTGTTCTTATTTTTACAAATGTATATTTAAGTATAAATTTCTACTATAAATTCATCGAAATTTTAAATTAGAAATTCTTTGCTTATATTTCAAACTATTAAAAAAATTCAACATGCAGATTAACTCTACTACGCTTAAAGATATCGCTTCAATAATAAATGCAGAGTATATTGGAAACGACCTTCATATAATTTCAGGATTCAACGAAATACATCGTGTTACCGCGGGTGATTTAGTATTTGTTGACCATCCTAAATACTATGAGAAAGCATTACAATCAGCAGCAACAACCATTTTAATAAATAAGGAAGTGGAATGCCCCGAAGGGAAAGCCCTGATCATTCATGAAGAGCCTTTTACTGCTTTCAATAAATTAACGCGCCACTTTAAACCAAAACAATACTCCAATCAGTTTACTAGTTCATCTGCAATTATTGGTACGAATACGATTATTATGCCTGGAGCTTTCATTGGCAATAATGTAACTATTGGTGATAATTGCATACTTAACCCAAATGTTATTGTTTATGATAATTGTCAAATTGGTAATAATGTGATCATTCATGCAGGAACAATTGTTGGATCAGATGCCTTTTATTTTAAAAACCGAAGAACACACTTCGAACAACTGGAAACATGTGGTAATGTGGTTATAGAAAACAATGTACATATTGGAGCTAACTGTACTATTGATAAAGGTGTTACCTCTAATACCATTATTGGCAAAGGAACTATTATTGATAACTTAGTTCATATTGCCCATGATGTGACCATTGGTGAAATGTGCTTGTTTGCAGCCAATGTAGGAATAGCAGGATGCTGTACAATTGGCAATCGTGTAACCATTTGGGGCCAGGTTGGAATATCAAGTAACATTACTATTGGTGATGATGCAGTGATACAGGCTCAGAGCGGAGTTGGAGAAAATGTACCTTCAGGAAAAGTATTTTTCGGATCTCCCGCTACCGAAGCAAAATCCAAAATGAGAGAACTTTTTGCCCTTAAACAATTACCATCTTTGATTCATAAATTATACGACAAGTAATTTTGAAAACTTCTAAAACAAGCATACAGGCTGCCAGTTCAGTAAAAGATGTAAAGCTTAACTCTTTGTTACTCATGACAAAGGCGATCAATAATAATGTGAACACCGCACAGTTATTGGATATTTACCAGGATATTTTAGAGAACCAATTGAAAGTCGGAAAACTGGTATTGTTTAGTTTTGCCAATGAATGGACATGTATTTTAAAATATGGTGTTGATAAAGAATACAATCACCTAGTATTTGAGCCTGAATTATTAGACATAAAAGAAATTGAAACCATCTCTTACTCTAAAGGAAATTTAAGCAAACGGTTTGAGATTGTAATCCCGGTTTATCATAAGTTCACCCCATTAGCTTTTGTTCTGTTGGGCGACCTGGATGAGAAAAAAATTGAAATGAGTTCGGCCATTAAACATTTGCCGTTTATTCAAACCTTGACGAATGTGATGATAGTTGCAATAGAAAATAAAAAGCTCTATAAAACTTCCATTCAGAAAGCGGCAATACAAAAGGAATTGGAATTAGCTCAAAGTATGCAGAAAATGCTATTTCCTTCCTCGTTGCCCAATCTTAAAGAGTTGGAGATGAATGCGCTCTATTTACCTCACCAGCAAATTGGTGGAGATTACTACGACGTTATCTGGATTAATGAATCTGAATTGGTATTTTGTCTGGCGGATGTTTCCGGTAAAGGAGTTGCTGCGGCTTTATTGATGAGTAATTTACAAGCTGCTTTACGTGTTCTGTTAAAATACACCCAAAGCTTAAACGAAATTGTGATTGACATTAACCAGTTGATTTGTGATAATGCCAAGAGCGAAAAATTCATTTCTTTATTCATTGCAAAATATAATATTGAAACACGGAAATTATCATACATTAATGCGGGCCACAATGCTCCACTATTATTAAATAATAATAAAGCCATTAGTTTAGATACTGGTTGCACTTTATTAGGAATTACAAATCCTTTGATTTCAATTGAATCACAAACGTTAACGGTTTCATCAAATTCCGTTTTGTTTGCCTATACAGATGGCTTAACGGATACCATTAATAATCGTGAAGACACTGTTTCTGTAGATGAAATAAAAAACATACTCATCAATAATAAACTTTCTGATTGTGCTTTCATCAACAAAGCCATTTTGTATTACCTGGAAGAATTTAAAGGAGAAATGCCATTTATAGATGACATTGCTATGCTTACCTGTAAATTTCATTAGAACAATAAGCAACCATTTTTTTTCTTAATATTTCAGGAATAATATTGTATTGTAGAATACTTTTATTTTTTTTGATCGACATTAAATATTTTTCAATAATTTTCATCAATAATACTTCCTCATTAATCGAAATTCCTTTCCTTTAAAAATTTCCTAACACCTATAAACACTCCAAAATAGGCAATTTCTGGTGTTCAGTGAATTATGTAAGTAATGCTTTCCGTTCTATAAAACTTCCAGATTTTAAGTTACCATTTTTGTGTCATGAAAATTAATTCATATAAAAATACAATATCAATGAAAACTAAACTATTTAATATCTTAACAGCGGGGCTTTTATTTGTGTTGCCAAATGCAGTATCTGCTCAGGCACCTACTTTAGGAACTACAGCCGATTTCGTTCTGTTTTCTTCTGTTGGAGCAGTAACAAATGTAGGTACACAGTATCTTACATTACTTACCGGGCACATCGGAGCAAATAGCGGTCCTATTACAAACTTCGGAAACGTAGATGGTAATTTATATCCTGGTGGCCCACAAAGCGCTGCTTGTGCTGCTGATTTAATAGTTGCTTATAATCAATTAAATGCTACGGTTGCTACATCTTTTCCGGGTGTTTTATTGGGGAATGGCCAAACGTTAACGCCAGGAGTACACTCTTCGCCTGGGGCTACAACTTTAAACCTGGATTTAACATTAGACGGCCTTGGGAACCCCAATGCCGTATTTATTTTTAAGATTCAAGGGCCATTATCAACTAACGCTAATTCAAAAGTTAAATTAGTTAACGGAGCAAAAGCATGTAATGTGTTTTGGAAAGTTGAAGGTTTAGTTGATATGGGTACTGGAACTAAAATGAGAGGAACTGTTATTGCAAACAATGCAGCGATCAATATGAGTACTGGTGATACACTGGAAGGTCGAGCACTTTCAACTAACGGTGCCGTTACTGTATCAGGCATCTTTGCTTATACACCTATTGGATGCGGAAGTCCTGTTCTTGTTGGGCCCATTGCACCAAATCTTGCATCTGCAAATTGCTTCGCTTTATTTTCTTCTATCGGACCTGTTACCAACAATATTGATCCTACTTTAGTGAGAGGTGATGTTGGAACAAACAGCGGTGGAGCAACTGGTTTTAATCCATTATTTGTTACAGGGATGATTCATCCTATTCCTGATGCAGCAACTGCATCCTGTGCAACAGATTTAAATAACGCTTACAATTATTTAAATGCTTTACCATCTGATATCATTCTAATGGCTCCAGCCTTATTCGGCCATAACCTGGTACTAACACCACACTCTTACCTTTTAGGCGCAGCTACGGCACTAACAGATACTCTTTATTTGGATGCACAGGGCAGTCCAAATGCAGTATTTGTTATTAAGATAAACGGTGCATTTTCTACAAGTGTAAATGCCAGAGTAATATTAAGAAATGGTGCACAGGCTAAAAATGTGTATTGGAATATAAACGGTGCTACTGATATTAACAGTAATACAATTTTCAATGGAACAGTTATTGGTGCAGGTGCTGTGAATTTACAAACTAACGCACTAATTAACGGAAAAGTATTGACTATTAATGGCGCAGTAAATACCAGTGCAGTTACAGTTAATATACCCTTAGGAACTTGCGGATTTAATTCACCAATAGTAATAACTGAACCAACAAACCAAATCGTATGTTTAGGAAATTCAGCAAGCTTTGTTATTTCAGCTACAGGAAACGCTCTTACTTATCAATGGAGAAAAGGAAATGTAAATTTAGTTAACGGTGGAAATATTTCAGGTGTAACAACTCCCACACTTACTATTAACCCTGTTGCTTTAACGGATGTGGCTTCTAACTATAACGTTATCGTTTCAGGAGCATTCGCACCTAGTGACACTTCAATTAATGTGTCTTTAAGTATTAACAGCGCAACACTTATAACCACTGAACCGTCCAATCAAATGACATGTCTTGGAAACTCGGCGAGTTTTTCTGTGGGGGCAATTGGAACAGGGCTTATGTATCAATGGAAAAGAGGTTTGGTTAATTTAATTAACGGAGCAAATATTTCAGGAGCAAATACTGCTACACTTACAATCAATCCTGTAAGTTTATTAGATACTGCTTCAAATTATCATGTCGTTGTTACAGGAGCATGTCCTCCAAACGATACTTCTATATACGTATCATTGAATGTTGGTGGCGCTATCATTACAACAGAGCCAACTAATAAAGTAACCTGTGTAGGGAACTCAGTAAGCTTTTCTATAACAGCCGTTGGTTCATCTATAACTTACCAATGGAGAAAAGGAAATGCTAATTTAATTAACGGTGGAAATATTTCAGGTGCTACTACAGCAACCCTTACTATTAACCCAGTAAATTTAAGTGATGTGGCTTCTAATTACAATGTAATTGTTTCAGGAGCATGTGCGCCAAATGATACTTCAATTAATGTA
>JANPOX010000516.1:0-3734 GCA_031428235.1 Bacteroidia bacterium
CTACCGAACAAACGGGCTAAACTTTGCCACATAAATGCCTGAAATCCACCGCGCAAATCTTTTACTAATTCATAACTGGAATTTCCGGTTTCCCTGTCTATCAGTTTCAATAAAATTTTTCCTTGCGTAATGGTTAAGTCTTTGAGAGGTTCTTCAAATTCTGCTTTTAATGCTTTCTCTACAGTTTTCAAATACACTTTCCGTGTGCTTTCATCAGGCATTTTTTCGAGAACCCTGTTGTATTCTTTTAGTTTAGCAGCCGCTAATATCGCGTAAGGATAAACTTTCTTCACATTATATTTGGTGCGAGACCACGCTTCGTATTGTTTTTTATTTTTATAGTTGTATTCGGCATAAACC
This sequence comes from Bacteroidia bacterium, assembly GCA_031428235.1. Lineage (GTDB taxonomy): Bacteria > Bacteroidota > Bacteroidia > B-17B0 > Aurantibacillaceae > UBA4416. The sequence continues at coordinate 361 of JANPOX010000516.1, forward strand.
CATACATCCTGTAAACGAATACTTGGAACGGTATCACCATTTATAACTTCTGCCCAGACTTTGTAAAGAGTTTTTGAGCTTTCAATAGATACTGGGACAGATGTTTGAGAAAAAGTGGTAAAAGAAAAAAGTAAGCAACTCACCATGCAGAAATTTAAAACAATTCGGTTAAGCCTGCTAAATGCTGTATGGCTTATTTGGATATTGTTTAAATGGTAGAGTGGTTTCATAATGGTTAATACCTTTAACGAAAAAGGTAACCCGTAGGTTACCTTTAATTATACCCGATTTAACCGCCAATTGGATTTACCCGGCGACTTAATTTCGTGGTCTTTAGCTTTGGCGCTGAGTTGCGAGGCCATAAATGCACCAAAAATGGAGGCAATTTCTTCTTCATTTACATTAGTTTTATTTAACATTTCAGGCTTAAAATATTTTGGGATAAATCCGGTATCAAATTTACCACTTACAAATGCATCATGTTTTAATACAAAAGCGCAAAAAGGTAATGTTGTTTCAACTCCGGTTATCTGATAGTCCTGAATAGCGCGTAACATTTTTTCAATCGCTTCTGTTCTATCTTTTCCATGAACAATTAATTTGGCAATCATCGGATCGTAGTAAATCGGAATGTCCATTCCTTCTTCAAAAGAATCATCTACGCGCACTCCCGGTCCTGATGGAATACGGTATGTTTTTAAATTACCGATATCCGGTAAAAAATTATTAGCCGGATCTTCAGCACACACACGTACTTCAATAGCATGACCGTTTATTTTCAGATCATCCTGAGTAAATGATAATTTTTCTCCTCGTGCAACTTTAATTTGTTCTTTCACCAGGTCAAGCCCTGTAATCATTTCGGATACAGGGTGCTCTACCTGCAAGCGCGTGTTCATTTCAAGGAAATAAAAATTGAGTTTGTCGTCCAATAAAAATTCAACAGTTCCTGCGCCGCTGTAATTACAGGCTGTGGCAACATTAACGGCACATTCTCCCATTGCTTTCCTTAATGCAGGAGTTAACACACTGGAAGGAGCTTCTTCAATTAATTTTTGATGACGGCGCTGTATGCTGCATTCACGTTCAAATAAATAAACGCAATTTCCATGATTATCCGCTAATAATTGAATTTCAATATGTCTGGGTCCTGTAGCGTATTTTTCAATAAATACTGCGCCGTTTCCAAATGCGGAGATAGCTTCGCTGATAGCCATTTTCATTTGCTCTTCTACTTCACTTTCTTTCTCTACCAAACGCATACCTTTGCCACCACCACCCGCTGATGCTTTGATCAATAATGGAAACCCAATTTCTTTAGCCAGTTTTGTAGCTTCAGCTAAATCACTGATCGCCCCCTCAGAACCTGGAATCATAGGAACATTGTATTTTTTAGCGGTTGCTTTAGCACTCAATTTATCACCCATTAAATCCATGGCTTCTGCGCTCGGACCAATAAAAGTGATACCTGCTTTCTGAACTTTCCTTACAAAATCTGCATTTTCAGATAAAAATCCATAACCCGGGTGAATACCATCTACACCTAATTCCTTACAGATTGCAATAATTTTATCTCCTTGTAAATAAGATTGAGAACTAGGAGGAGGACCAACACAAATAGCTTCATCGGCATACCTTACAAAAGGCGCATTTCTATCAGCTTCACTGTAAATAGCAACTGTTTTAATGCCCATTTCTTTAGCACTACGCATTACTCTTAAAGCTATTTCTCCTCTGTTGGCAATTAATATTTTTTTCATAGAATTTTGGTATATAGGAATCACGAATATACTCATTGAGGCGTTTAATTTAGTAGATTTTCTAAAGAAAATTTATTTGTTAATAGTTTGTGAATACTCTTAAACACAGTTATAAATGCTTTTTGTAATATTTGTTAAACCACTAAAACGCTAAACCCCTCACTAATGAGAAAACTGCTGCTATTCTTTGCTCTTTTGTTTTTATTCACCCTTGCTAAAGCTCAGGAAAATTTTAATATTGATGAACTACCTGGCATTCTTGTAAGAGAGCTTAATCAATTCAGAATGAAAAACGGTTTAGATACTTTTGAGGTAAATCAGGTTTTAATTGATGCGGCTGGCATTGATGCTAAATCTTTTGCAAAATCAGGAAATGTTAAAGTAGATCAGGAAAAAGTAAAGAAAAATTTAGTAAAAGCGGGCGGGACAAAAAAAGGTGAAGAAGTTGCAATGCTTGCACCGGTTAGCAAAGGAAGAGATAATTATAAAACGGCTGATGTTGCTAAAGTGATTTGGACCCGTTGGGAAAATAATAAAAAGGATAAGGAAATACTGATAAAAGCTCAATACATGCTGATTGGGATTAAATGCGAAATGCTAAAAGACGGGAAGAAAATTGTTGTAACGGCAGTCTTTGGAGGTTATGATAGTTTTAATACGGGCGCAAAAATGAAAAAGGAATTAGCGGTTCCATTTAACACAAAATCAAAAAAATTATTGACCCCTGATGCAAAGGCTTGTAAAACCTGCGATAAATGGAAGAATTATGATCTCCTTCAAAAAGGATTGAAAGTTGAAAACGGAAAAATTTATCTGGAGTACGCAAATTTGAAAGACCTGAAACGTATATTAAAGAAAACAAAAGATGGCCTTGCTGTTGATATTGTTCAACGTTCGCAATATGAAAAAGCAGATTATAACATCGTAGATAATAATTTACAGAATAAAGGGATCATGCAGAAAGTGATTTCCAAAGATCAGGTATTTTCAAAAAATTTAATCAAGCCGGATCCAAAGGCAAAGAAAAAAGTTAAGATCAATAAATTGAGAATTGAGATGGGTAAGTTTAACCCTAAGATCACAGGCCCATATGAATTAAATTTAATTGTGGTTCAGGATGGGCATGTTTGTAAAACAGTTACACGAAGTTATTTAGAAAGAGGAGATCAGGAAAGTAGCACGCCAGTTGGCCTTTTACCAGCAGAAGAAAGTGTTGGTTTGAAGCCACCTTTTGAACCAAAGTCTGAAAGTTCCATTTTAAATTTCACTATTCCTTTTGAAAAAAATAAATCGGAGTTTAAACCCGAAGATGTTGCTCCCTTTATTAAAGCATTGAATGAGCCTGATTTTGTTATTGATGGATTATACATATATGCATTTTCATCCATTGAAGGGGATGCCACTGTCAATGCTAAACTACAGCGTAAACGAGCCGAAAGTGTAACTAAAGTGTTGCAAAGTATGCAGCAAAATAAAATAACTCCAAGTATTGAAACAAAAGATTCATGGAATTTATTTGAAATGGAAATGGAAGATGGGAAGTATGATGATTTGGTGAAGATGGGAAAAGAGAAAGCAATCAAAAAGATAAACACCGATGGTGCATTATTAAAA
>JANPOX010000517.1:0-3581 GCA_031428235.1 Bacteroidia bacterium
CAATCAGCAAGAATATAGGTCATGTTGATGTTTTTTGTAAATGAAATACCCAAAACGGTTACCAGTGCAAATAAAATAAATCCAATAAATACACCACTTACTAATCCCCTTAATAAAGGTTGGGAAATATATTTTTGTAAAAGACGGGATTCAAAAGTTCTATAGAGAATAAAAGAGATAACCAGGTAAACCAGAGCAGCCAAACTCAAAAATAATACTTTAGAAAAAGAAATGCGACTCAGGTCATTTAAAAAAATGCCGTGCCAAAAGTAAAAGGCTACATACATTAATACGGCAGCAATAATCCAACTTAAATAAAATCTATAAGAGTATAACATCTAGGTACAAAAATAATATAACTTTTCGTACAATAACAAAAACTTTGCCAAATATTGATTGCTATTATATCCAAAAAAAGTTAAGTTTGTCATATGCCATTTTTTAACAAATTTGTAGTGGGATTTTTCTTTCTCTGCTTAATGTTTTCCTGTAAAAAAGAAACCAGCTGGGATGTCGATTTATCTCTTCCCATTGCAAGAAGTCACCTTAATATCAGTAATTTTTTTGGAGATACTGTTTTTCAGGCCGACCCAACCGGTTTACTGCACATTGCCTTTAGTGAAGACCTAATAAACTATACTATGGATAGGTTAGTTAATTTACCCGATACTACAATTACACTTCAGTATACAACGTTTTTTGCCTCTTCTTTAACTCCCGGGGTTGAGCTATTTTCCAACGCATCTTCAAATGATAAGGAAATTACCTTTAATGTGAGTAATGGTGTGGAACTTAATAAAGCAATTGTTAGAACAGGGTTTTTAAAAATCGAATATATCAATTCCTATGCTCAACCCTTAAAATTCGACTATAATATCAATTCAGCCACCTTATATGGTTCACAGTTAAATATATCACAGGTTATTTCAGGAAACTCATCATTAACAAAATTGTACCCCTTAGATGGTTATAATATTAATTTAACAGGAATTTCCGGCAATAAAGTAAACACATTAGTTCAAACGTATACTATAAGTACAGATGCAAGCGGCAACCCCGACCAATTACTGCAAGGGCAGGGTTTAATTATAAAATTATCGTTTGTGGATATTGTTCCTGAATACATTCAAGGTTACTTTGGACAACAAAATTTATCGTTTGGGCCGGATTCCAGTTCCCTTGGTTTTTTAAATAATTTTAGCGTTAACAATTTAATGCTGTCTCAATCATCCATTAATTTCAGAATAGTGAATGAGTTCGGAATAGAAATGAGTAGTTCCATTAATCAGCTTCGTTCCATAAAAACATCACCGCCTAATGTAGTAACCTTAAATTCCGGCAATTTATTACAATCCATCAATATTGGAAGAGCAAATAAAACCAATAATCCTTCAAACCCGGTATTTCCATGGTTTAAACAGATCAATGTAAATTCAACCAATTCTAATTTAAATCCTTTTCTGCAAAATTTACCAAACTATTTAGGGTATTCTGTGCAGGCAGTTATCAATCCTTTAGGAAATATTTCTGCCGGAAATGATTTTGCTTATTATGGAAGAGGTTTAAAAGTTACGGCTGATATTGATATTCCATTATCGTTATCGGCTAATTATTTTAAATTACTTAATTATTCAAAGGTTGACTTTACCCAATTAAAAGAATTGAATGATGTGAACTCATGCCAGATCATTATGGATGTACGTAACAATTATCCATTTAAAACAATGGTACAAGGATATTTGATCAATGACCAAAATCAAATTATTGATTCATTATTTATTCCCGGGCAAAACGTAATTGAACCAGCCATAACAGACATTAATAATGTTGTTCTAAATTATATTGACTCTAAACTCATAGCTGATTTTAATAAAGACAAGATCACTCATTTAACACAGTGTAAGCAAATCAAATTTATAAGCTATTTATACCTTAGTAATCAACCAACGCCTATAAAAATTAACGAAGACAGTTATCTTGACCTGGTGTTACACGCAGATTTAAATTATAAAGCAAGAGCAAAATAATGCGGACCAGTTTAATTCTATATTTCTTGTTTTTCTCTTTGACAGTTTTTTGCCAGTATAATTCTGCGTTCTTAAATTTTGAAAAAACGGGGAGATGTATTTCCATAAATGGTGAATATGAATTAGGATCTACAGGAATTTATAATTCTTTGCTAAATAAATTTATTTACGGAGGATATATAGATAAAAAAACAAAAGACGCTTCTAATGACAACATGAAAAACATGAATACAATGGGAGCTAACATGAATTACGATGTATCTGCTTTTTTTGGAAGGAATTCTAAATATTCATATTTGGTAGGGTTTAAAGACCAAAGAATATTTAATTCATCATTCAGTAAGGATTTTTATCAATTGGTATTTTATGGAAATCAACCCTATAAAAATGAAACAAAAAATCTTGCTGGATCAAGTATTAACTCGCTGCGGTTCCAGGAATTAAAACTAGGATTTATCTGGCATAAAATTGATACAACTGCTAAAGTAGGGTTATCAGTATCAATATTAAAAGGTCAACAATTATTTTATATAAGAGCAAAAGAGGGGTCATCGTTATATACAAATTCTGATGGTACAGAATTAGTATTTAATTCGGATTTTGACATGGCTTTAAGCGATACCACTAACAGAAAAAATCCATTTGCCTATACTGGCATTGGTGCCAGTGCCGATTTGTTTTTTGAAACACCTTATAAAAGTAAGATAGGGAAGGGGAGCGTTTTAACCGTTAATGCCAATAACATTGGTTTTTTACATTGGTTTGATAACAGCGTGCAATACAACAGTGATTCTACTTTTAAATTTGATGGGTATCACATCAATAATTTATTGGATCTCAAAGATTCAACATTATCTGCAATTAACAGGGATACTATTATCCGGAACACGACCAACGCGCATAAAGAATCATTCAACATCAATATTCCAACTAATTTATTGATCATCAACAAAATTCAGTTTACCGATAAATTTGCATTAGGAACCGGTTTCAGATTTTTATTTAATTCTAATTTTAAACCGTATTTTTTTACAGATGCCGAATATAAAATCACATCAAAAATAACAGGTTCTTTGCATATTGCTTATGGTGGCTATAGTAAACTAAATGTTGGCCTCGCATTTTCATACGTATCACCATCCTGGTTCTTTAAAATTGGCAGTAACAGTTTACAAGGCTACATTTCACCTTCTAACACATACGGACAAGGCGCTTTTGTGAGTATAGCAAAAAGATTTAAACGATAGATTTAATGCAATATGTGATGATTAACCATTTCAGTATTGTTTTCTGAAACCACATAGAAACATAGAAATAATTTTGTTGAATAAGTCAGATATAGAAAACACAGTTTTGCACATAGACAATGTACAAGTGATGAGTGTTAAATCAAATTTTTGTAATTAGTTCATAAAGAACCATATTTTTATAAATGTCATCTATAACTCAAAAATATTTAGACGAATTAACTTATGAAGTTGTAGGAGCTGCAATTGAAGTTCATAAAATAATGGGAAGAGGATTGCTTGAAAGTATTTATCATCAATGTTTGAA
>JANPOX010000518.1:0-1873 GCA_031428235.1 Bacteroidia bacterium
TAAAAGATCCATCCTTCTGTTTCATGGCCACATCCATCCTGAAAATTCCCGGTGAGGTTTCATCCAATTTATATTTCCAACGCTCGCAAATGTTTGTTAAGGCAATTTTTAAATCCATCTTTTTTTAGTTTATGCTTATAAATAAAGGACAAACTAAAAATAGTAAATATTATTGAAAAATAAAGTGTACTTTAATTATAATGATTAAAAATCAATTTAATTAATTTGAGATTCCCATTCAGATATTTGAAACCCATCTTTCATAGCAGAATCAAGCATATTGAAAAAATTCGGAGTTAAATTCGGAAGATAGTCTTCTAAAAACTCATCAGAAAATGTTTGTCCCTTATATTTAGCACAGTTTAAATAATTGATAGCTCTGCCTTGTAGAAAAAAGAAATACTGCATGTAATAATATTCGATAATTTCTTTTTGATTTTGTTTAGGTGGAAGAGTTAAAACATTATCAAGTAATTTTTTATACTCCGAGATAGAATTTGCTAAATGAGTGAAGTCGTATGCTGTAAAAGGATTGTCATAAACAGTTATTACTGGAAAGCCATGATATGAAAACTCTGCCGCTGCTGTGCCATATGCTGTAATAATAGCTTTTGGCTTTGAATTAATGATTTGTAATTGAGACGTTTTTTTATCAATAAATATAATTTTTGTGCCTGTGTGCCTTTTCTTTAATTCGGAAAATATTTCATCGTTTTGGGGTAAACCGTTTGGATGTTGTTTTACCAGAATGGTTAATTCTGTTTGTTTTGCCAATTCATCTAATGTAAAACTTAACCAATCGTAAAAATCAGGAAATAGCAGATCGCGATAAATATGTGGCGAATCAAAAAAACAATGCGCTAATACAACCACGGTTTTTGACCAATCTAAATTATCTAGTTCTGTATTTTTAGTATCAGAAAAAGCCGACTGTTTCATATAGCTTGTTGCGCTATCGATCTCACCTTTAAAACGTTTTTCAAAAATGCTTTTATAAGTTTCAATGATCTCTTCTTTTTTATCTAACTGTTGAAATAATTTATTAAATAAAAAATGGTTATTAGCATGGCTAGGATACTCTTTTAATACTTTGTGAACCAATGAATAATAAGCGCCAACTGTGTACACAGGAATATTCTTATGCAAACAAAGTCTAACCACCAAGCCATGATAAATGTATGTAGTGTAACTGCTAACAAGCGCCACTACTTTATTTTCCTCTAATTTTTGTTTGGATACAAAGAAGATATTAAAGGTTTGAAGTATCAGTGTTTCAAAAAATGGATCACTCAGGTCTAATTCGGGTTTATTAGCATATCTTAAATAAGTATCATAAACCAGATCGCCAACTTTTACGCCTTCAATTTCCAAATTTAAAACATCACGTTTTGTTTTTAATAATGGAAGCACTTTTATTACCAGTTCCTTAATTTTTATCTGATCTTTATAAAGGTCATTATTTCTATAAAGAAGTTTTCCTGCAAATGAAAAATAGATCTTATCAAGATTTGTTTTAATGTTTTTACTTACAAAAAAATTAAATATCGAATTTTTAGGATCGTTCAAGTATTCGGCCGAATAAAATGCAATGTTCGCTTTTTTTTCAGTGGCCAGATCTTTAGAAGTAGCAGCAATTTTTAAACACATTTCATAATCAGAAACGGCTTGCGCTATAACAATAGGTTCTTTTGCAGCGTCCCAATTAATTTTATAACGACTAAGTTGTTTAATGAATTGGTTTTGAAGTGATGAAGCACTGCTATGGATCTTAAGGAAGGTATTTTTGTTGTGAATTTTTGGTAAAATACTATAACGGTAAAATTTTGGAGGGTTCTTTAAGAATCTTAAAAATAATCTAACCATGTTTTTGCTT
>JANPOX010000519.1:0-5037 GCA_031428235.1 Bacteroidia bacterium
ATTAAAAAAGAAAAATGAAGACGCATGTAATTGTTATAAAAAAATAAATGAGCTTTATGGAAATACTAATAATAAGATAGTTAGTAATGCAAAAGAGTATCAGCAAAAATATTGTACAAATAATTAAAGAATGAAAGTAACAATAGATGGAATAGAAATTGACGTACCAAAGGGTACCACAATTCTTCAGGCAGCACGGATGATCGGGCCGGAGGTAGCTCCGCCAGCCATGTGCTATTATTCTTCACTAAAAACAAGTGGTGGTTATTGCCGTACCTGTATTGTGAAAGTAACACAAGGCAGTACCGCTAATCCCACACCAATGCCAAAACCTGTGGCGAGTTGCCGTACAGAAGTAATGGACGGAATGGTTGTTGAAAATACAATTAATGCTGATGTTTTAGAGGCACGTAAAGGTGTGGTTGAGTTTTTATTAATAAACCATCCTTTAGATTGTCCGGTATGCGATCAGGCAGGAGAATGTAGTTTGCAGGATTTGAGTTACCAGCATGGAGCTGCGAATACGCGTTATGAATTTCCGCGCAGAGAATTTGAACGAATCGATATTGGGAAGTACGTGCAGTTACACATGAACCGTTGTATTATGTGTTTCCGTTGTGTAAAAGTTGCCGAACAGTTAACTGATAATCGTGTACATGGTGTTATGCACAGGGCCGATGCTGCTGAGATTTCAACTTATATTGAGAACGTAATTGAAAATGATTTTTCCGGAAATGTAATTGATGTTTGTCCGGTTGGAGCATTAACCGATAAAACTTTCCGTTTCAAGAGCCGTGTTTGGTTCACTAAACCTGTAGATGCTACGTGTGATTGTAAAAAATGTTCAGGAAAAGTTCGTTTGTGGATGAAAGGTGCTGATGTGCTTCGTGTTACTGGCCGTAAAGATATTTGGGGAGAAGTGAATGAATTCATCTGCAATACCTGCCGCTTTGAAAGGAAGAATGTTTCTGACTGGAAAGTTGAGGGTCCTTCTCAGATTCACAGAGCTAGTGTGATCTCGCAAAATCATTATAATAATTTAAATGAATTGAAAGTGCAGGTAATGAAACAACAAAGAGCACTTGGATTTATACCATTTGATAAAAGACCATAATTAAAATTCGATCTACGTAGATTGACAGTTTTGTTAGTTCTAGCGAAGTTGAGAACATAAAAGAAGAATTGAAATAAAATATATGACAGCATTTTTAATATACAAAGCCCTCATGTGCATAGGAGTATTTATTCTTTGCCTGGCAGCGGCAGCATATTCTACGTTATGGGAAAGAAAATTCGCTGCGTTTTTGCAGGATCGAAAAGGCCCAAGCCGCGCAGGCTGGGGCGGACTATTACAGCCATTAGCAGATGGGGTAAAAATGTTCATGAAAGAAGAGATCATCCCAAATGTTTCTAACCGATCTTTATTTATTTTGGGACCATGTATTTTTATGATCACTGCAGTAATTACAAGTTCTGTTATTCCATGGGCAAAACCGGTAATGATCGGCAGTCATGTTTACGATTTACAAATTACTGACATTAATATTGGTGTTATTTATTTATTAGGTGTTGCGTCTATTGGTGTTTACGGAATCATGATTGGAGGCTGGGCATCCAATAATAAATTCGCTTTATTAGGTGCTGTTCGCGCTTCTTCTCAAATGATTAGTTATGAAATACCAATGGGAATTGCCTTAATTGCGTTAATCATCTCTTCAGGTGGTTCATTGAGTTTAAAAGAAATAGTGGAAGGTCAGGATGCCGGCTTTGCTAATTTTGTATGGCAACCTTTAGGATTTTTAATTTTCTTTATCTGTGCATTAGCAGAAACCAACCGCGCCCCCTTTGATTTACCTGAGTGTGAAACAGAATTAGTAGGAGGTTATCACACAGAATATTCATCCATGAAATTAGGATTGTACCTATTCGCTGAATACATCAACATGTTTATTTCTTCGGCCGTATTAGCAACTCTCTACTTTGGCGGTTATAATTTTCCTTATGCTCATGAACTTTACGAGAAACTTGGATTAGCAGATGGTTCTGTGTGGATTTCAATGATCGGATTCGGTGTACTTATCGCAAAGATCTTTGGTTTTGTTTGTTTGTTCATGTGGATTCGTTGGACATTACCTCGTTTCCGTTATGACCAGTTAATGAACTTAGGATGGAAAACGTTATTGCCATTGTCGTTATTTAACCTGGCTTTAACAGTAGTAGTAGAATTTTTCAGAGGAAATATTCATTTTTAAAATTAGTGACAATGCAATTAACAAATAGAAAAGTAGTCGTATCAAATAAAGAGCAAAGTTTTGCTGAAAGATTGTATTTGCCGGCCATTATAAAAGGGATGATCATTACAGCAAGCCACTTGTTTAAGAAGTCTCCAACCATTATGTACCCTGAACAAAAGCGCCCAATTGCTCCCGTCTTTCGTGGACAGCATGTGCTGAAATTGGATGAAAATGGAGCAGAGCGTTGTACCTCTTGCGGAATGTGCGCCATTGCCTGCCCTGCAGAAGCAATTACCATGACCAGCGGTGAGCGTAAAAAAGGGGAAGAACATTTGTACCGTGAAGAAAAATATGCAGCCACTTATGAAATAGATATGCTGCGTTGCATTTTCTGTGGTTTATGTGAAGAGGCTTGTCCGAAAGAAGCTATTTTCTTAACAGACAGATTAGTTGATACGGAATTTGAACGTAAGGATTTTATTTATGGTAAAGACAAATTAGTGGAGAAAATTGATAAGCGGATTGATGTTTCAATAAGGCAAACGCCTGAAGTGTTAGCCTTCAAAAAAATCCCCGGATTAAAGCATAATGAGTTATTTGACAAAAAATTAAACAAAGGAAACAAACACTAAACTATATATATGTTAGGATACACAATTACACAATGGCTTTTTGGAATTTTATCTTTCCTGGCTATTATGTTCGCGCTCATGGTAGTTTTTACAAGAAACCCCGTTAATTCGGTTCTGTATTTGGTTTTAACTTTCTTCTGTATAGCAGGCCATTATTTATTATTAAATGCCCAGTTTTTAGCCATCGTGCATATCGTTGTATACGCAGGAGCCATTATGGTTTTGTTCTTATTTATTATTATGCTAATGAATTTGGATGCTGATACAGAGCCGCAAAAACATATTGGCACTCGTTTTATAGCGGGTATTGTTGGCGGTGTTTTATTATTTGTAATGGTTGGTGCATTAAGAGGCGCGGAACAAATTCAACTGGTACAAACCGGCTCTTCCCAAATTGGATTGGTGAAAAATTTAGGTAAGGTTTTATTTTCTGAATTCTTATTCCCTTTCGAAATCGCTTCCATTTTATTATTGGCTGCACTGGTTGGAGCCATTATGATTGGGAAACGCGACACTAACATTAACTCAAAAGAAACAACTAATTCATAAATCTTAAATAGTATGCTAAACGGAATTCCTATTAATTTTTACATCATGTTAAGCGCTGTGCTTTTTATCATTGGTGTAATTGGCGTAATGGCGCGTAGAAACGCTATCATTATTTTTATGTGTATCGAATTAATGTTGAATGCAGTTAATTTATTATTGGTTGCTTTTTCAACCTTACATAACGATCCTTCAGGACAAGTGTTTGTTTTCTTTATTATGGCAGTAGCCGCAGCTGAGGTTGCAGTAGGTTTGGCTATCTTATCGATGGTGTATCGTAATTTCAAAAGTATTGACATTGATTTATTAAGCAGATTAAAGAACTAGTATATGATTAAATTAGTAGCACTTATCCCATTATTCCCTTTATTAGGATTTATAATAAACGGATTCTTTGGAAAAAAAATCAGCAAAAATGCATCCGGTTGGATAGCAAGTTTAGCTGTATTAGCATCATTCATTGTTTCTCTCCTGATCTTTATTGACTTGGAAGAACATAAAGAAATGACTTCTCATATTGTTCCTTTATTCTCCTGGATTAATTCAGATACCCTAAAAATTCCGTTTGAGTTTTTAGTGGATCCATTATCATCCTGGTTTTTATTGATCATTACAGGAATCGGTTTTTTGATTCATATCTATTCCATCGGTTACATGCATGATGATGAAGGGTTCTCACGCTTCTTCACGTACCTGAATTTATTTGTATTCTTTATGTTGTTGTTAGTGTTGGGTAATAACTACCTGATCATGTTTGTGGGTTGGGAAGGTGTTGGATTATGTTCTTATTTATTAATTGGGTTCTGGTTCAAAAATACCGCTTATAATAATGCAGCTAAAAAAGCCTTTATTATGAACCGTGTGGGTGATTTAGGATTTTTATTAGGAATCATTTTAATATTTGTGACTTTCGGCAGCATTAGTTTTGACAAGGTATTCACCATCGCTACTAGCGGCAGCGAGGCAACCGTTACAGCCATTGCGTTATTATTATTTATTGGCGCCATGGGTAAATCTGCCCAGTTACCGTTATATACCTGGTTACCGGATGCGATGGCTGGTCCAACACCCGTGTCTGCGCTGATCCACGCTGCTACCATGGTAACAGCAGGTATTTATATGATCGTTCGTTCCAATGTGTTTTATTCTATGTCTGAAGACGCTTCTCATATTGTAGCAGTGGTAGGAGTTGCCACAGCTTTATTTGCAGCAACCATTGGTTTATTTCAGAATGATATTAAAAAGTATTGGCCTATTCAACCGTATCTCAATTAGGCTTAATGTTTTTAGGATTGGGTGTTGGCGCTTACAGTTCCTCTGTATTTCACGTAACTACTCACGCGTTCTTTAAGGCTTTATTATTCTTAGGCGCGGGTTCTGTTATTCATGCCATGGGTGGCGAACAGGATATGCGTAAAATGGGCGGCTTGTGGAAACATTTACCAATCACCGGAAAAGTGATGGCGATAGGAACACTTGCTATCAGTGGTTTTCCTTTACTATCAGGATTCTTTTCAAAAGACGAAATTTTAGCCCACACTTATGAGCATAGCCCTACTTTATGGTTTTTCGGGCAAGTTGCTTCTATCTTAACCGCCTTCTATATGTTCCGTTTATTGTTCCTA
>JANPOX010000520.1:0-2453 GCA_031428235.1 Bacteroidia bacterium
GTTTTAACAAAGAGATATAGCTTTTACTAGCTAAAGTGGTTTCAAAAGCGAAATCAACTTGCTGTGTTATTAATTCACGCATTCGTGTTAACATAATTCTGGCTGCCTCAATAGCAACGCCTTCTACATTAAACGGTGATAAGCCTTTTGCGATGTTATCTGCATTAATAAATTCGGCGCAGTGCAAAACTTCAGGTAATACCGTATAACTGGCAGTAGTTTTACCTGCTCCATTACATCCGGCAATTATATAAATGTTTGGCATCCTTTAACAAATATAAAAAATTAACGGCATATTTTAAGGTGCTAAAACTGCACCTTAAAGCTTATCACAATTTGGGATAAGCTAACTATTTAGTTTTGTAGCCAATCTGTTTTCGTTCCTTTTGGTTGGTTTCCTGTTTATTTTTCTGCAATAAATAGTTAATAGCCTCGTATACATCTTTAAACTGTGTGTTGTAGGCATTTTCGAGTTCTTTGAGTTTGTCGCCAATTTCTTTATAATTCAAGGCAAATTCTTTAAGAGCGATAAATGCCTCAACAATAGCAATGTTCACTTTAATCGCTTTATCACTTTTTAAAACGCTAGCAAGCATTGTAACGCCATGTTCTGTGAATGCAAATGGTGTTACGGCAACATTTCTCTTTGTTTGAATGGATGCGGTCGCAATTTGCGACCGCATATTTTCCCACTCTATAACAGTAAGTCTAAACATAAATCGTTCAGGAAAACGTTCAGCATTTCTTTTAACGGCTTCATTAAGTCTTTTTGTTTCTACTTCATACAATTCGGCTAGATCAAAATCTAACATTACTTTTTGTCCTCTTACTTCATAAATTTTTGTTTGAATCACTTGTAATTGCATCTCTCTATAAATTAAATTGTTTCTCTAAAACAAAAGTAAATCATTTTATAGCGGGTGGTTGCTATAGATTGTAGCATTTAATAGGAGCGAACCTCAATATGTAATTCACATAACATCCTCCGCCTTGCAGGCACCTCCTTCAAAAGGAGGAATAAGTGCAAAACAAAAAACCCCGATATTTCTATCGGGGTTTTAATTTATATTTTAAAGAGATGCTGCTTCTCGCACTTCGACTCCGCTCAGTGTGACAGCTCGAAGTTGACAGCTCGAAGTTGACAGCTCAGTGTGACAAAGCTATTAAGCTTCTTCTTCGATCTCTTCTTTACTTGCCATTAAACGCTCGTACTCTTCTTTACTACCAACAACGATTTTCTCGTATTGACGTAAACCTGTACCTGCCGGAATTAAATGTCCAACAATAACGTTTTCTTTTAAGCCTTGTAATGTATCTACTTTTCCGTGTACCGCTGCTTCGTTCAATACTTTGGTTGTTTCCTGGAACGATGCCGCAGAGATCCAACTGTTAGTTTGTAACGATGCTCTTGTGATACCTTGTAAAATTGGAGTTGCCGTTGCAGGAACTGCATCACGTGCTTCAACCAGTTTTAAATCTTTACGACGTAATACTGAGTTCTCATCACGTAATTTACGGGTAGATAATATTTGTCCGCGTTTCAGATTTTCTGAATCACCCGGCTCAACTACTACTTTCTTACCATACAATTCATCATTCTCAGTCATGAAGTTAATTTTATTAATCAACTGTAATTCTAAGAAAGATGTATCACCCGGATCTTCAATCTGAACTTTACGCATCATCTGACGAACGATCGTTTCGAAATGCTTGTCATTCAGTTTCTGACCCTGTAAACGGTAAACTTCCTGAATCTCATTTACTAAGTATTCCTGAACTGCTGTAGGCCCTTTAATAGCTAAGATATCACCAGGAGATGTTGCGCCATCAGATAATTGCTCACCTGCTTTCACGAAATCATTTTCCTGAACTAAGATATGTTTAGATAAAGACACTAAGTAACGGTGTTGTTCGCCTGTTTTAGCTTCAACAACTACTTCCCTGTTTCCACGTTTAATTTTACCGAAAGTAACGATACCGTCAATTTCAGAAACTACTGCAGGATTACTTGGGTTACGCGCTTCAAATAATTCAGTTACACGAGGTAAACCACCTGTAATATCTCCTGTTTTACCAGTCACACGAGGGATCTTCACTAAGATCTGACCTAACTCAACTTTCACACCTTCGTTTACAACGATATGCGCGCTGATAGGTAAGTTATACGTTTTTAAAGGCTCGCCTTTTTTATCGGCAATTCTTAATAACGGACTTAATGTTTTATCTCTGCTTTCAATAATTACTTTTTCACGGAAACCTGTTTGTTCATCGGATTCTTCACGGAACGTTACATTTTCTTTAATGCCTTCATACTCTACAGTACCAGCAAATTCAGAAACGATAACCGCGTTATATGGATCCCAGTCACAAATTACCTCACCTTTTTTCACTTTTGAACTAGGCTTGATGTATAATTGAGAACCATAAGGAATATTTCCTGTTGTTAAAGTAAT
>JANPOX010000521.1:0-6243 GCA_031428235.1 Bacteroidia bacterium
AAAAACTCCGGTGTTATCAATTAATAATGCGTTATCAATACCGTAAGCTGTATAATCAACATCTTCCGGATTTTTAGCATCAATCATATGTACTGTATGGCCGTTGATGATCAGAGCTTTGTTTTCTAAATCTTCTATGATTGTTCCGGGGAAAGTTCCATGAACTGAATCAGTGCGTAATAAATCAGCACGCTTCACAATCTCTTCTTTACTGTTTCCACGGGTAACAATTGCACGTAAGCGTAATTGCTCACCTTTACCCGCTTGAGAAATTAATTCCCTGGCAGCCAATCTACCAATACGACCGAAGCCAAATAAAACAACATCTTTAGGAGTAATAGATGATTTTACACCTATAAAATCTTTCAATTTATTTCCTACAAATTCACCAATGGTTTTAAAGTCTGCTTTTTCCTGCTGGAATTCAAAAGCAAGTTTACCAATATCAACTCTTGAAGGGCAAATATCTGCATTGTATATTTCAGTGGCTATAGCTAAAGTGTCATTTACGGAAATGGTCTTCTTAACAATATCCTTAGCGTATAGGTGTAGCTTCATAATCTCACTTACACTTCTATCTACCAATTGATTTCTGAATAAAATTAATTCAATGGATTTTTCGAACCATAATTTACCAATAGTACCGATTAATTCAATAGCTGCTTTTTCCTGAACGATCCATTCATTCAACTGAGTTTCATATGCAGCGTTTGCTTTTTCTGTGATTTGCATTTTTTTCTTATTATATGTTGTTATCTAGTTTAATGATTACGAATCTTTACGAATGTACGAATCCGTGTTTTTGAAAAAAAATCTCAGCGGTGATTCGCGTATTCGTATTGTTTAGTAATCATGCTTTATTTTTGTTTATGTTATATAAATATAGCAAATCCAGATTCGTATATTCGTACTTAGATTTGTATCAAGATTTAATCTTCATCTATGCTGCCATAACCTTCCGGTACCTCTTCATCAAGATCCATATCTTCGGCATCATCGCCAAAAGCATCATCTTCTTCAGCTGCTACTTCTTCTCCTTCTTCTCCTTCCAAATGGTTCAAATCGCCTTCGTCGATACCTACAGTATCATTTTTTATGGCCTGATAAATTTCACTTTCATCCGCTACTTCTGGTTCAGCTAATAATGCAGCCATTGCCTGGTCAGGTGTTAATTCACCCTTTGCAGTCAAATCCTGTTTGTATTGCTTTGGTGCTGTTCCAGTTGATTTAACACATACCGGGTAGCTACCCTTGGGATTATCAGGTAAAATCTTCATTAACTCAATGCAAAAAGCCCATTTTACAGCGGGATCAAATACATACATAAATCGCTGACGTGGACTATCAATATATTTGGCAATTTTTGTTTTTGACATTAATTTTTTCGGAGAAACATTCAGTCTTATTTCGTCTTCGTCCAATGGCAAATCTTCTTCACGTAAGGTGATTTCCTGATCTTTTCTCCAGTAATCATCACTTACGAAAAAAGCAGCAGCATGTTTTTTATCAAACTTGTACGCCTCCTGTATTGCATTGTGAAAATCCTCAAATGTTTGTCCCGATAATATTTCTATTTCCCTGTAAATATCTTCGTTATCCTCAATGAATAATTTAAACTTATATACGGCCATTTTTCTTAATCCCTTAGTGGTTATTAATTTGTTTTATTTGGGTGTATTGATCGGCAAATTTTGCAAATTATATTTTAGTTACTATTGCATTATTCCCATCAAAATTAAAATTCCAACGGTCTTCAAAAATTTTAGGCAAATAGCGCTTATACAGCTTTAAACGTGCATTTCCTTTTATCTTATTTTTGTTGGTCTCTGCTTCTGAAATATGCTCTTCTTCATCATCCCTGTCAACGGCATGAAATTCATAGATGTTGACTTTAGAATGTTGTTCCATAAAATCTTTCACGATTTTTACAATGGTATTCATTACCCTGTAAACTTCTCCTCGGTTAGTAGTAACGTATTCTTCGCCTTCAAATTCTTCATTAATCACTCCAAAAACAATGGTTGAATGTAAAATATTATCCTGCCTGCGACCAAACCTTACTTCGTATCGAAGTCCGGAAGACGTATTAAAATAATATACGCCGGCGCTTTTTATAGGAGGAAATTCAACCTGGAAGGTGCTGTCTGACATAGATTAAGCTAAAACGGTGCTTGCTTGTTTTTTAAATCGTTCTGCTAAAACCAAATCTTTTGTACCACCTGAATAGTCGTAAAATCCTTTTCCGCTTTTTACACCCATATTACCGGCTGCCACCATGTTCACCAATAAAGGACATGGAGCATATTTTGGGTTTCCAAAACCATCCTGTAATACACGTAAAATATTCAGGCAAACATCTAAACCTATAAAATCAGCTAACTGCAAAGGTCCCATTGGATGAGCCATTCCTAATTTCATAACCGTATCAATTTCTTCAACGCCTGCAACAC
Organism: Bacteroidia bacterium; assembly: GCA_031428235.1. Lineage (GTDB taxonomy): Bacteria > Bacteroidota > Bacteroidia > B-17B0 > Aurantibacillaceae > UBA4416. The sequence goes on from JANPOX010000521.1 coordinate 2,451, forward strand.
CTTCATATAATGTAGTGATTGCTTCATTGATCATTGGCATTAATATTTTATTAGCCACAAATCCCGGATAATCATTCACTTCAACCGGTACTTTGTTCAACTTTTTAGAAGTTTCCATAACAAGGTTACACACTTCATTACTTGTAGAATAACCTCTGATTACCTCAATCAGTTTCATTACAGGAACAGGGTTCATAAAATGCATACCGATAACTTTGTCGGCACGCTTGGTTTCAGCTGCAATCTGAGTGATAGAAATAGAAGATGTGTTACTTGCAAGAATTGTATGTGAAGGGCAGATCTCATCAAGCTGTTTGAAAATAGCTAATTTCACATTTATATTTTCACTGGCTGCTTCAACAACTAAATCTGCATTCTTTGCACCGTCTTCCAGTTTTGTAAAAGTTTTAATATTTGCTAAGGTTGCTATTTTATCAGCTTCTGTAACAGTGCCTTTAGCAACTTGCCTGTCAATGTTTTTAGCTATAGTGATAAGGGCTTTTTGTAAAGCCTGTTCATTAATGTCGACAAGATTAACGGTGTACCCAAATTGAGCAAATACATGAGCAATTCCATTCCCCATGGTTCCGCTTCCAATAACAGTAATATTTTTCATATTTAATAGATTAAAAAGATAGCACAAAATAAAGGCCTTCCTTATATTGTGCGATGTAAATCTAAAATCTGTAAGGCATAAATACAAATTGAGTTTTAAACCTTTATTAGCTGTTAATTTGATAACTTATTTCTTTAAAAAATTAATTTAAACCTATATATTTGTCCAAACTTGCACTAAAAACTTAAAAATAACTATATGAATTTCCCATCAGAATTAAAATACACTAAAGACCACGAATGGATTCGTGTTGAAGGTAATGTTGCAACTATCGGTATAACTGATTTTGCTCAAAAAGAATTAGGGGATATAGTATATGTGGATATTACAACAATAGGAGAAACTGTAGCTCGTGAAGAAATCTTTGGAACAGTGGAAGCTGTAAAAACAGTGTCAGATTTGTTTATGCCTATTTCTGGAAAAGTATTGGAAATGAATAAAGATATAGATTCTGCACCTGAATCTGTAAATAATGACCCATACGGAAAAGGTTGGATGATTAAAGTAAATATTGATAATGAAACGGAATTGAGCGATTTGTTGACAGTTGATGCATACAAAGCATTGATAGGAGCGTAGTTAATATAGAATTAAAGTAAAACCTTCTGCTTTTGCGGAAGGTTTTTTTAGTTTATGATTATTTTTTCTCCCACTGATTGCGTAGATAGAAAATCAGCGGTATCTGTGAGATCTGCGGGCAAATTATTATGATAAAATCACTTTTAAAATACAGCCTGTTTTTTGCTATAACCTGGACACTCACTATTTTTATTGTGTGTTGCACTCCGGGGCGTTTTATTCCAACTACAAACTGGCTTGAGTTGTTGAGTTTTGATAAATTTGTTCATGCCAGTATCTTTTTTGTATTGACACTATTATGGCTGATATATGGATTCCATTCTGGTAAAATCACAAATTCAATGATCTTATTAATTATTATTTCTTGTATCTCTTATGGCGGTTTATTGGAAATAATGCAGGCAACGGTTTTTAGTCAGCGTAGTGGAGATTGGCTTGATTTTATTGCGAATAGCTTCGGATGTCTAATGGGGCTTTGGGTTTTTACAAAAAAGAAAAATCGGCTTCTTTTTAATCAATGAAGGTTTTCACAACTTTTTAACTTTCAAAATTTATTAGACTTTATATAGGTATTTTCATACCCTTAAAAATAAAATTATGTCATCAACTATAGAACATATCAAATGCCTTATTATAGGTTCCGGACCTGCAGGTTATACCGCTGCGATTTATGCTGCACGTGCCGATCTAAAGCCTATATTATATACAGGATTAACGCCAGGCGGACAATTAACTGAAACAACCGAAGTTGATAATTTTCCCGGTTATCCAAAGGGAATAACTGGTCCAGAATTAATGGAAGATCTTAAATCCCAGGCAGAACGATTTGGTACAGAGGTAAGATTTGGATTAGCTACCAAAGCAGATTTGAATTCTACACCAAAAAAGATCTGGATTGATGAAACAACTGAAATTACTGCTGATACAGTGATTATTTCTACTGGCGCTTCTGCAAAATGGTTGGGTCTGGAAAATGAAACCCGTTTACGTATGAATGCCGGTGGTGTTTCTGCCTGTGCAGTATGTGATGGTTTCTTTTACAAGGGACAGGAAGTGGCAATCGTTGGAGCAGGCGATACTGCCGCAGAAGAAGCAACTTATTTATCTAAATTATGTAAAAAAGTTTACATGATTGTTCGTAAGGGCGAAATGCGCGCAAGCAAAGCCATGCAACACCGGGTTACTAATACAGCTAATATAGAAATGGTATATAACAGCGAAACACATGATATTTTAGGGAAAGAAATGGTAGAAGGTGTGATAGTAAAAAATAATGTTACCAATGAATTAAGAACTCTGGATGTAACCGGTTTTTTTGTTGCTATCGGTCATAAACCAAATACAGATATTTTTAAAGGACAACTTAATATGGATGAATTAGGTTACCTTGATGTGGTTGCAGGCTCCACAAAAACAAATATTGAAGGCGTTTATGCGGTTGGTGATTGTGCTGATAAAATCTATAGGCAGGCAGTTACAGCCGCAGGTAGTGGCTGTATGGGCGCTTTGGATGCAGAACGTTATTTGGCATCTTCAGGAAAACATTAAATTTTAACGATTATTGTAACCTATTATTTACTATTTTGCATAAAATTTGATTTTAGATTAACCTATGTGTTTTTACAGACAAATATATTTTATTTTCATACTAACAGTATCTTTTACTGGTTTTTCTCAATCCTATTTAAAACAGGTTCCACAGTTGAAACGCTACACACCCGCTGAAATCATTGACCCGGATTATGGTATTATACGTTACAATAAACTGGTACCAATGATGGGTGGCGATTCTATCCGTTATACAAAAGATGGATATAATGCGCAGGGATGGCAGGAAGATTTTTATGTAAGCGGTAAATTAGTACACAAAGGTTTTTATGCCGATGGATTCATTAAAGTGTTTAAAAACTATTATGAAAATGGACAAATTGAGCGTGCTTTCTCAAGTACTGATTTAAAGCATGCTAAACTGGAGATATTTTATGAAGATGGCAAAATTCGTTCTAATATCACTTATTACGATGGGAATCCTCAGAATCAATATGATTTTTTTAAAAATGGTTCACCTGAATACATTGAAGAAAACGATAAAAATATTGAATTCCTATATAAGCGTAATTCCTTTTATGAAAATGGATTACCCGAATCCATGTTTGAATTAGTAGATAAAAAAACAAAAAAATACATTAAAAAAGAGTTTTACTCTAATGGACGTGTTAAGGAAGAAGGCTCAATGACTTTCAGAAAAGATTTGGGTGATTATCAGAAAGAGGGAACCTGGACGTATTACGACGAAAAAGGTAATGCTACCAAAACTGAGAAATACCATAACGGAGAGAAAGAGTAATTCTCGTTCATTACATTAATTTTTCTTAACCTTTTTGCAGTCAGGGAAAATAACAATATCACACAAATCAGGTAAGTCTTCTATGTGGCCATCTTTATCCGCCGCTTTTAAATTTATCAAACAGATTTTGGTTGCTTCCTTTTTTTTCTTTGTTAGAAAGTCAATTGTTTTTTTTGGAAATATATTTCCATCCACAGGGGCTTGATAAGATTTGTTATTCTCCTTATAAAAAATAGTAAATGATTTAATGG
>JANPOX010000522.1:0-2646 GCA_031428235.1 Bacteroidia bacterium
GAACGTTTTTTAATATTAGAAGGTACTTGTGATATTACCATTGGTACTGAAGTTCATAGTTTGGTTGCCGGAGATTTTCTATCTATTCCATTGCATATTGAGCACAGTTTAAAGGTAACATCTACTATTCCATGCAAAGTAATTTTGCAAAGAGTAGCGGCTTAAAAAGGTTATTAAATAAGCGTTTTTAGTAACCTTCATTATCTTTCAATTCTTTTTAGTAAAATTATCTTATTTTTACTATTTAGACATTTACACTATGAAATTTCACAAAGAAGGATATCCAACATTATTAATTACCATTTTATTCAGTGCAATTTTAATAAGCATTGCTAAGCTTGCTTTTCCGGAGTTTGCCATTGCACATTGGTTTGCGTACCTATTGTCTGGTTTTTTATTAATTGTGGTGATTCAGTTTTTCAGGCATCCAACGCGTGAGCACTTATTGCATGATAATTCTATTATTGCTCCCGCAGATGGAAAAGTGGTGGTTATTGAAGAAGTTGAGGAGACGGAATATTTTAAAGATAAGCGTATCCAGGTTTCGATTTTTATGTCACCAATTAATGTACATGTAAACCGTTACCCTATTGCCGGTGATGTAACTTATGCAAAATACCATGCCGGAAAATTTTTAGTAGCTTCTTTACCTAAAGCAAGTACAGAGAATGAAAGGACGACTGTTGTTGTAAAACATACAAACGGAAAATCAATTTTATTCAGGCAGGTTGCAGGTGCGCTTGCTCGTCGAATTGTTATGTATAGTAAAGAAGGAGATAAAGCGGCTCAATGTGGTGAAATGGGCTTTATTAAGTTTGGTTCCCGAGTAGATGTGTATTTACCATTAGATGCTAATCTGAAAATAAAAATTGGTGATGTAGTTACCGGTTCTCAAACTGTAATAGCTGAATTTTAAAAGATATTTTCGCAGAAACATCCATCAACTGAAAATAAATTTAATGGTATTTCCGGGAAATATTTTTCATAAATAGTTAAACAAGAAAATGCGACTAAGTAATCTCAATAAATTTTTTAAGATTATTTTTCTGTCTTTTTTTTTGTGGCTCGGTGTTAAAATTTACCTTTTTCAGGTATTTATTGTCCCAACAGCTTCTATGAATAATACGTTTATGGAAGGTGATTATGTGGTAGTAAACAAAACCGCTTTAGGTGCCCGTTTGCCCATCACCCCATTTTCTATTCATATTGGCACCAACAAATTTTTTTTAGATTGGTTACAATTTCCTTATATGAGGCTACCGGGATATTCAACTATTGAACAAAATGACATACTTATTTTTAATCTCCCTTCTGAATACCAGCTTCCGATTGATGAGAAAAAAGAATCGATTAAACGTTGTATTGGCTTACCGGGCGATGTTGTTTTAATTAAAGATGGTGATGTATACATTAATAATCTGATTAAAAAAGAATCAGCTGTTTTAAAATGGTATTCATTAAAAGTAAACGTAAATAAAACAGACACCATCAGATTAAAAAAGTTCCTTCCTCTTATTAATTGTTCTGTCTCTGAAACAGATATTTTTATATCTTCTGAAAAGGCAGATTCTATTAATACTTTTGATAGTTCCTTGTTAAGCAAAAAGGTTATTCCTAAAGATGATTATTCTCCCAACTATTTTCCTAACGCACCTACAATTAAATGGAATCCTGATCATTTTGGACCATACTATATTCCTAAAAAAGGGGAAGGGATATATTTGAATAGAACAAATATGCTTTTATACCAGAACATTCTTGAGAAATATGAAAACAACACATTAAGCTTTAAAAATGACTCTGTTTTTATTAATAATAAATGGTGTCAGTTTTATACTTTTAAAATGGATTATTTTTTTGTACTAGGGGATAACCGATACAATTCAATCGACTCCCGATACTGGGGATTAGTTCCCGAAGATCATTTAATTGGTATTGCCAAATAACTTTTCCTTTCGCTTACACTTTTCGTTAAAACACCTCATTAAAAAGATTAAAGGGCTGCTTCCACGTCTAAATCGAAGAAATTAAAAGCCCTGATTTTTAATCTCTTAAGGATACTGTGTTGCATAAATCCTAACATATTTAATCTAAACACTGACCTACCTCGTATGTTATTTTAATTAGGCGACAGTAAACTGAAGAAACAAATTAATCCATAAAATAAATTAAACATGAGAAAAACTACAAAAAAAATTCTCACTCTAACCGGTGTGCTGGCTGCAGCAGTAACTCTTGGAGTGTGGGATTCTCAGTCGTGCTATGTGGAAGCATCCAGCCACAGGGAAGCGCCTTTGATTGCAAACGATCCATTGGCCGACAACACGGACCTCTACGCATTTCGTAGTCCGGATGACACAAATTACGTAACCATTATTGCTAACTATGTGCCGTTTCAGATCCCTCAGGGTGGCCCTAATTACTATTCGTTTGGCGAAAATATCCGTTATGAGATCCACGTGGAAAATGATGGTACAACAGGTGAGGATATCACTTACCGTTTTACTTTCACAAAAGTGAATCAGGACCCAACAACTTTTTTCAACATCCGTTTAGGACAGCAAAACTTAAAAACAAGTTATGTATGTGAAAAAAGTGTAAATGGTGGGGCATTCACAACAATTGTTTCTGCAGGTGTTGTTCCTC
>JANPOX010000523.1:0-2944 GCA_031428235.1 Bacteroidia bacterium
CGCCTGAATGACAAAGTCGGGCAGGGATAGCGCGACCCGAAGGGAAACGCCCTGATTTATTTTTTTTAATTCCTTTGCTGCCGAAATATCAGTTATATTAAGGTTTTCAGGCGCATCATAGTAAAAAATAAAAGTCTTTTCCTGGTAGTTTAAAAATTCAATATGTTTGAATAAGAGCGCACTTGGATGCCCATTATTGTATCGAAATGTATTTCCTTTTTCCCAGAAATTATATTGAAAAGTATTATTACAGTATTCTGTTAGCACATATTTTAGTGGATGAATATCTGCCTTAATTAAATCGCCATTAGTATTAAAATCATAAATGCCTAAATCATCAATATTTGTCAATTCTAAACTCCCATTTAATCCTGTATTGTATGAATGAAAAATTAATTCATCATGATTGGCATAATTTACAAAATATGTAGCGGGTAAATTTAGTATACAATCACGGTTTTTTTCTTTAATTTTTGAAAAATCCTTATAGTGACTAACTAGTTTATCTTGGGTAATAAGGTATTTATTCTCAATGCTAAATGTTTTACCTAAACTAAGGATATAAACATCGCTTATATTGTATTCAGTAGTGTTAGAATGATATAAATTGGAAATTGCTAGTCTTACATTTTTATTTTCATGTATTGAAAATTGACCAGCAATGATATTATACTCAATGTTCTTTTCTAAAATAAAAGGAACTTCTTCAAGTTTGTTGTCAGTGGTTTTATAAATTATAATGTCTGTTTTTTGAACTTTTTCATTCTTTTCAATCTCATTAATATAATTTACTGCAAAGTAATAATCATTTTCTACCTGTATACTTGAGAGTAATATAAGTGATTGGTATTTAACCGGCATCCGTTTTGAAACTGATGATACTTTTTTGTGATCATATGTATAGCCATTAACTATTAATTCAACATTATCTTCTTTTGTCTTTATGAGCATCATTAAATAATATTTGCCCAGTAAGTCATTTTTGGTAAAATCAAACGAAAAATCTCTATTATCGAACCATTCATCGCGATAAATTGTATAGTCAAATATAACTTCCTCATTTATTTTTTTTCCAGTTTTCTGGTCAATTTCAAGTCTAAGAAATTTTCTGTTCCTGTCTACAATTTCTGATATAAAAAAGACTAAATGCCCATTCATTTCATAAACTCCTGAAATTTGCGTTTTAAGTTTGTTAGGTTCTTTTGATTCCCAAAACAATGTATCTAACACTATTTTAACTTCTTTGTCAAAATGTTTCATGAAAAATTTATTTCTGTATTTATCTGAGGTTAATAATACAGAAGATCCGTCATTGAGGCCTAATACATAATGCCAGGCAAATGGTTGTACAATTTCATCGGAACTAATTTTACATGAAAAATTTGTTTGTGATTTAGTAAAAATAGGTAGAATTAATAAACTTAGAAGGAGTTTGGTTTTCATAAGATAAAGGTATTAAATAGGCTGAATAATTGTAAAAATAATGTTATTTTTACCCTTGATGAATTTTTTGTTTCCTACATTTTTAATTGGATTAGCAGCGATAGCCATTCCAATTATTATTCATCTCTTCAATTTCAGGAAATACAAAAAAGTGTATTTCACCAATGTTCAGTTTCTTAAAGAATTAAAACAGGAAAGCGACAGTAAATCCAAACTCAAAGAGTGGCTGATTTTGGCCATGCGTATTTTAGCGATTGCTTGTTTGGTATTTGCTTTTGCCCAACCTTTTATCCCCGGTAAAACCAAAACTAGTGTTGGAGAAAAAGCAATCAGTATCTATGTTGATAATTCGTTCAGTATGGAAAACACCAATAAGAAAGGCACGCTTTTAGAGAATGCAAAAGAATATGCTTCTGAAATTGCCAAAGCTTTTAATGGCGGAGATAAATTTCAATTACTCACCAATGATTTTGAAGGGAAGCAGCAGCGTTTCGTTTCTAAGGAAGAATTTTTAGAACAATTAGATGAGGTGAAAATCTCATCCGCTAACAAAACTATTACAGACGTTATAAAACGACAACAGGATTTTCTCCAAAACTCTTCTTCACAGAATAAGAGAATTTTTTTGCTGAGCGATTTTCAAAAAAATGCTGCACTGATAACAAAAACAGATATTGATACTTCCATCACTACAAGCTTAATTCCAATTACTTCCTCTGAGGTGAGTAATGTATATATTGATAGTGTCTGGTTTGAAACACCCGTTCAGCAATTTGGTACTACACAGATTATTCACGCAACCATTTTTAATAAGAGTACAAAAGATGTTGAAAACGGTACCCTGAAATTATTTATTAATGAGACCCAGGTATCATTAAATTCATTTAATATAAGCGCCGGAAATAAAGGCGGCGTAGCCATAGCGTTTACTGTGAAAGTAAAAGAAATTAATAAGGGAGTTTTAAAAATTGAAGATTACCCGATCACTTATGATGATGCTTTTTATTTTAGTTTTAATGCCAGTAATACGATTCATGCTTTGGTGATTAATGGAAAAGAAACAAATACCGCCGGAAATTTCAGATCATTGATGCAGCATGATAGTTTGTTTGTATTTCATGAGAACAATGAATTGTCCATTGATTATAGCCTGTTTTCAAAAACTCAAATTATTATTTTAAATGAGTTAAACAGTCTGACTTCTGGCTTAACTGCTGAACTAGAAAAATTTGTTACGACAGGTGGGAGCCTTGTCATCTTTCCAAATAAGAAACCCGATTTGGAATCTTACCGTACCGCATTTCAAAATCTCAGGTTACCACAAATAGTAAAATCAGATACGATCAATACAAAAACGCAAAGTATTAATTTCGAACAGGGATTGTATGAAGGTGTTTTTGATAAAATCGATCACAATATGGATTTGCCAAAGGTTTTTGAACATTTTGAATTTACTAAAACAACACAGAGTAATACTCAAAGCCTTTTACAGTTACAAAAC
>JANPOX010000524.1:0-5245 GCA_031428235.1 Bacteroidia bacterium
GACACTACATTTTTAAATAGAAATCCGCTTTTGGCTGAGTTAGATATTGATATTGATAAGATTCCTGTTCCGGTAAATGCATGGTTTGTTTTGCAGGTAAATGATTCTTTGGATCAAATGGTTTATTTTAAAAGATATCCATTACAATGGTCGGGTTATGATTTAACCGGGCGGAAACATTTATTATGTAGTGTGATCACGGGAAACTTACCTTTAAAATCAAAAAAGATTGCTTGTTTTTTCTGGAATATAGAAAAGAAGCCATTGAGTCTCAAAGTCAATTCATTAAAAATATCTCAGCTTGATGGAAAAGGAGTTGATTATGAAGCCCCTGATATTAAGTAGGGAATTATTATATTTAGTGTTTATTAAATAGAGTTATGTCAAAGCAGAATAATATAAAACAACAGCCGGTAAATTCACCTGATTCAAATTTCTATGATTCCTATATTAAAGGAAAAGAACTTTATTATTTGCTGGCAATAGTTTTGCTTGTTTGTTACATTGTATTTAGTGATTTCATCAGTCTTAAAAAAATCTATTTGTTCAGGGATATCGGCAGCGATTCTATTAACATTTACTTCCCCTGGTTAACGAATTATTCATATATTATGAAAACGGATGGCGTACCGGGCTGGAGTTTCTCACAGGGTATGGGACAAAATGTATTCCCCATCTGGCTGGGTGATTTTTTCTCTGATTTTTTAACCTTTTTCGATAAATCCAAAATACCTTATGGATTGGTGTTTATGGAGATCCTAAAAATATTTTTGTCAGGTTTGGTTTTTTATAAATTCTTAAAAGAAGTAAAGCTGTCTGGTTTTTCTGCACTCATATTTTCTATACTTTTTGCTTTTTCGGGTTTTATTATTTTAGGTGGTTGTTGGGCCATATTTTCTGCAGAAGCTTTATACATCGCTATTATTTTGTATGGTTTTGAGCGCTGGCTAAACCACCAGAAGTTTTTTTGGTTTGTATTTGGTATCATGTGTTTGGGCTTCCTACAACCATTTTTATTGTTCCCATATTCAATAGTATTGGCAACCTATATATGCGCAAGGTATTTTGATACACACGAAACAAATAATAAAGCCTTCTTTATTTTTATTTTAAAAACAGTTGGATTAGCGGGGATAGGAGTTGCTATTACCGGATATCAGCTATTGCCTGATATATTGCAGTATCTGGAAAGCCCACGTGTTGGTGGCGAATCAAGTTTCTTTGCCAAGCTTAAACAACAAGATGTTTTTGGTTTAGCTGATGATGCATTACGTTTTACAACTACATTTCGGGCTTTTGGAAGTGATATGATAGGTACAGGAAGTAATTTCCGTGGATGGCAAAATTATTTAGAGGCTCCATTGTTTTATTGTGGTATTTTTTGCTTGGTTGCTTTCCCCCAGTTTTATAGTTCACTAAACAAGCGCCAGAAATGGTTTTATGGCGGGATTACAGTATTGTTTTGTATGCCGATTCTGTTCCCTTATTTTCGCTATGCATTCTGGGCTTTTTCAGGCGACTATTTCCGCGCTTTTTCTTTAGTGATCGTGATATTTATGGTGATGTTCTCGGCCAGGGCAATCAGTTTTATCGAAAAAAATAATAAAGTCAATAAAATTGTATTGGGTGTTACAGTATTGGTTTTATTGATTTTATTATACACTCCTGCTAACCAGTTTAAACCCGCGGTTAATACCAGCCTAAGATCAATAGTTACCTTTTTAATCCTGGCTTATGCAGGTTTATTGTATGGTTTAAGCACTAAAACTTCTTTGAAATCTGTTTCTAAGACAGTATTGATAGTTCTTTGTTTTTTTGAAGTTGCTTATTTTTCAAGTATCACCGTTAATAAACGAGATGTGGTAACAGGTTCTATGCTTAAAGATAAAATAGGCTATAATGATTATACGGTTGAATCGATCGCTTATTTAAAAAATACTGATAAAGATTTTTTCAGGGTCAATAAAGATTATAGCTCCGGTTTGGCAATTCATTCAAGTATTAATGATGCCAAGGTGCAGGGCTTTTATGGCACAACCTCTTACTATTCATTCAATCAAAAAAATTACATTAAATTTTTAGGAGATCTGAATGTGATTGATGTGAAAGATGAGAATGCGACCCGCTGGGCAAAAGGTTTGGGCGACAGGCCAATTCTTTTTTCTATTGCCAGTGGCAAGTATTGGTTATCCAAACGCACCGATAGGGCAGTGGTCAATATGGGTTTTGACTCCATTGCAAAATTTGGTGATGTAACTGTTTATAAGAACAAGTTTGTTTTACCCTTTGGTTTTACATATAATGCTATTATTGGAGAAGATGTTTTTAAAAAATTATCACCCACACAAAAAGACTTTTGTTTGTTAAGAGCAACCGTTGTTGGGAATGAAGATAAAGCCACTTTTTCTTCCTTTAAACAATTTAATCTTGCAGATACAACAGCACTTGTAACTTTTGATAATTACATGGCCTATGTGAATGAGCTTAAAAAAGACACATTCACTATTTCTAAATTTTCTGATAACAATATCATCGGTTCGGTAACAGTGACTGAACCAAGAATTCTGTTTTTTTCCATACCTTTTGATGAAGGCTGGAGTGTGAAAGTGAATGACAAGGACGCTAAGCTTTATCGTATAAATGCAGGCCTTACTGGATTGCCTGTCAGCAATGGTAATAATAAAGTCGAATTAACTTTTGAGCCAAGATTGAAAGCCAAAGGCGCTATTATTTCCATTATTGCATTGCTTTGCTTTGCAGGATTATTGGGATTTTCTTTCTTTAAAAAGGAGAAAAAATAAATTATAGTATATAAATGTGAAAATATAGTTTTCTCTCTCCCTTTTAGTTACTTCTTCACTAATTTATTCCAATTAATCGTGTGTTCAAGCGCTTCCATTAATGTATAGTTTTCTTTTACCTGAATATCTTTTACTATTAAAGATAAATCAGGTATTGATTTGGAGGTTTGGCTGTAAAATTCTTTTGAAGAGCGTTCAATCACTTCTAGTTTCTTATTAACGATGTTTTTAATGCTTTCCGCTAAATCTTTTAATGAAATGCTATTAGCACTGCCAACATTATAAACAGTGTCTGTTTTGCCCTTAGCTAATAATTTCAATAACCAAAAGGATAAATCACTTCCATACAAATAGCTCCGCTGAGTATTCTCATTTCCTAATATTTTTATAGGGCCACCATGTATCGCATCCCTGATGAAATTATTAATTGCCCATGGTTTATCTAATTTTTGGTAAGGTCCTACAAAAGCAAAAGGGCGCACTATTGTTATTGGTAAATGTTGATGATTGCCATATACAGCGCATAATGTTTCTGTCATACGTTTAACTTCACCATAGGTCGCATTAATCGAATTACAATCTAAGGTTCCCATATCAGTTTCCTTAATTTGATCATTATTTAGATTACCATATACATAATTTGAACTTAAATGAATGATTTTATGTAAACCAGGTAATCTAAAACATTCTTCCAAAACGGAATTCGTACCTTTATAAAATGTATCAATAACGCTTAATGGTTTGCTTGAGTGTTCCATTCTATCAGGACTTCCTGCAGCATTAATTACATAATTTATATCTTTAGGCAATTCGCTTAAATTTCTAACATCTTGTTGTATTAAATTAACACAAAAATTTTTTGCTAGATGTGGGACTTCGGTTTTAAAGCTTGCCGTATCTCTTGCTAATAAATACAATTTAATATTTAATTTATACTCCGTATTTAAATAACAAACCATTTCAGTTAGCCATTTACCTATAAAGCCTGTACCACCAGTAATTAAAATGACTCTGTTTTTTAATTCCTGAAGTGAATTAATGTCAGTACAAGATGTACGACAATTTTCATATGTTAATTTAATTGCTTTTGTACTCATTGATCTTCTTTATTTTTTACTAATTCCATTACTACTTCAATAATTAAATCTTCTTGACCTGCAACAACTTTTCTTTTTCCCAATTCGAAATAGACATCACGTGGATCAACGTTGTATTCTTGTGAAATACGGGACACATGTTTGGCAAACCCTGAAAACACTCCTGATAATCCACTCACAATACTTTCAGAGTTTATTGTTGGAACTTTTGACATTATTTCTTTTTCTGCTATATCGGCAGCGTCTAGTAGTTTATATAGATTAATTCCTGTTTCGTAACCCATACGCTCCATTACAGCAATTAATACTTCTAATTGTGTGTTTCCGGCACCTGCTCCAAATCCACGGGCAGTCGCATCTAATATTTTAGCTCCTGCTTCAAGAGCTGCAATTGAATTAGCAACAGCCATTCCTAAATTATTATGTCCATGAAAGCCTACTGGTACCCCTAAACTATTTACTAAGGCAGTAATTCTTTCAGTAACATCAGCAGGTAAATAATTTCCGGCTGAATCCATAATAATAATTCCTTCGGCACCATATAGTTCCATTTTCTGCGCCTCTTCAACTAGTAATTTTACAGAAGCCATGTGGCTCATCATTAAAACACCATAAGTGTCTTTCCCCTTTTCCCTGCAAAATGTGATATGTCGTTGCGTTATATCTGCTTCTGTGCAATGAGATGCAACACGAACAACATCGACGCCTATGGAAATGGCTCTTTCTAAGTCGCGCTTAATAGTTGCAAATCCTGGAATACAATGAATACTGAGTTTACTATTTTTTAAGTTTTTCCTAGCTGTTTCAAGTAAAGTAATATCGTTCTCCAAAGCTTCTCCAACTTGTAGAGACGAAGCACCTAATCCGTTCCCGTGACCAACTTCTACAACCGGAATACCTGCCTTTTCAGCTGCTTTTGTGTATATATCAATTTGTTTGGCGCTTAACTGATGAGCAACAGCATGGTTACCATCTCTAAGTGTTGGATCGTGTATTGCAATCTTTTTCATTAATTTTTTGTTTAATAATACTATAATTATAACCCTATTTATTTTTTTGTTTTGAATATTCTTCTGCTACAGCAATGGCTGCGCAGTTGATAATATCTAAGTTACCAGCGTATTTTGGTAAATAATCGCCTAATCCTAATGCTTTAACCATCACTACTATTCTTCCATTTTCGTAAATTGGATTCACAAGAATATGATAACCAGGAACATATGCTTTTATTTTTGCTACCATAATATCCAGTTCTTTTTTTAAAGCCGGCATATTAACCTCTTTTACTTTTGCGAAAATAGTAGTTTGCATATCTATACAGGGTTGGGCAGGATTTAAATTTAAAAT
>JANPOX010000525.1:0-11080 GCA_031428235.1 Bacteroidia bacterium
TTTATGGAATTGAAAAATAATTTCGTCTTTTATATAAATGAAAGCATTAAAATTATATTTCATTATTATTTTGTTAGGATTTTTAAATTCTTTAAAAGCCCAGCGGTTTGTGACAATTTATGGAAATGTAAACGAACAAACCACTAAAAAGCCACTTCAGCATACTGTCGTTCAGATTCAAAATTCCAATTACGGCACTTCAACATCTTTGAGCGGATCATTTAGTATTACAGTACCTGCAAAAAAACATTTTTCTATTGTATTCAAACTTTTAGGCTATACTGCTCTGGTAAAAGAAACAGATTGTGCCGAAAATCAGGATTCCATTTTTTTATCAATTTCATTATCGCCTTCCCCAACCCTGGTTGATACAATTTCAATTTATAGTTCTTCAAAACCTGACACATTAGTAGGATCACCAAACTACAGCATATATGATTTTGATTTTTATGAAGACAAATATATTTTACTCACTGCGATAAATACATTGGAAAAAGCAGAATTGAAATTAGCGGATGCTTCAGGTAAAATTATAACATCGTTTAAAGTTCCAAAAGAAGGCGGAGAAGCAAAAGAGTTTTATCATGACTATATGGGATATACTAATTTAATCTGTAAAAATTATATTTATAGAATCAATATATATCATGATCGTTTTGTGCTCATTCCTTTGTCTATTGAAGATGTAAACTCTTTTATCAAACCCATCTTAGACACTATTAATGGGAAACTTATATTTTCGGATTTCTGGAAGGATTACCCTTTATTTAACTACTACAGTTATAGCGAAAAAGACAGCACTAAACTATGCCTGCATACCATTGTAGATAAAGACTTAATGCACGCTTATAATTTTGAATATTATTCATTAATGCCAAAAGAAAAGTTAGCCGCCAGAAGACTTGCCATGGAACTTAAAACAGATAAACATGTTGTAGCATCCCTGATGAGTGGTTTCACTAAAAGCATGTTCTACGAGCCATTATTTGCTCCATTGTACATAATAAAAGATACTGTTTGTGTATTTGACCATTACAAAGATAAGTTGTATCACTTTGATAAAAACGGGATAAAAATTGATTCAATCTCCATCAATTATAACCATCCAAAAAACTGGAAGGAATGGAAAAACAAAATGCTTAAAGATGATATTGAAAATATGATTTATGCTGTCTACGATAAAAACGGGCACAAATACATAAAACGTATCAGTTCACAAAACGGAAAAGAACAGGGAAAATACACACTTCAGTTTCATAGTGCAGATAAATTAAAAATTCATGATGGCTATGCGTATTATATTTACAGGCCGTTTGAAAGCACCCAGGAAAAATTTTTCTACAGAGAATTAATATCTATTGAGAAGAATTAGTGAGCATTCCATCTTGTTTAGCAATATTGACTGATATTAAATTACAATTTGTTTATTGATTAATTATTTGCATTTTCGTTATCTGCAACCACAGTAAAATGATAAAGCTAAAAACTCCCCTCTTAATGCTTATTCTTAGTGCTGTTTCTGCCGTTCTTCAAACTCTGGTAGTATCATATATTTCCTTTAAAATAACTGAACATTTTGATCTGGCTGTCTGTTTACTTTCATTCTTTATTTCTTTTATCCTGAGCTTCTTTATTATCTATTATTTATTTAATCAAATTATTTACCGGAAAATAGATAGACTTTATTTATTGGTCAAGGAGCAACAACCAAAAGAAATTCCTAACACAGAATTTCAATTGGATGAAGTCGATTCTATTGACCGTTTGGAAGAAGAAATTAAAAAGCTTGCCCAGGAAAGAAACAAAGAAGCTGAGCAAAACAAAAATCTTGATAGCTATCGTAAAGAATTTTTAGGTAATGTTTCACACGAATTAAAAACTCCAATTTTCAATATACAAGGTTATATTTCCACTTTAATTGATGGCGGTATTAACGATTCTACTATTAATATAGACTATTTAAAACGTGCGGATAAAAGTGTAGACCGTATGATTCAGATTATAGATGACCTGGAAACCATTTCGCAACTTGAAGTTGGGACTTTGGAACTTGAATTGGAAACTTATGATATTGCCCAACAAGTAAAGGATATTATGGAAGCGCTGGAATTTCAGGCAAATAAGCAAGGTATAAGATTACAACCTGCAAAAAAATATGATAAACCTATTTTAGTAAAAGCAGATAAGTTCAGAATACGACAAGTGCTTGTAAACTTAATTACCAATAGTATTAAATACGGTAAGGAAAACGGAAAAATAAGTGTTGCCCTTAATTTATTTGATGAACAGGTAATTGTTGAGATAAAGGATAATGGCATTGGTATAGCGGAAAAACATTTACCCAGGTTGTTTGAACGTTTTTACAGAGTGGATAAAGGCCGCAGCAGAGAACAAGGCGGTACAGGACTTGGTTTGGCAATTGTAAAACATATTATTGAAGCGCACGGCGAAACCATTGATGTGGAAAGTTCTGTGAACAAAGGAACCACGATTACTTTTACTTTAAAGAGAAGTAATTAATCCTTCTGGTTCCCTTTTAAAATATCCTTGATCTTATCCTTAAAGTGAATTACCTTTTCGATATTTTCCTGAATAGCAGGAACTGTCATTTCAGTAATTTGAGAATCACTCAGGGATTTTAAAGACTCCGGATAAAATACCACAAAGCTGGTAAACTCTGAGTTTTTATTTAAGGATTTAGACATATTATCAATATGGAAATCAAAAGAAACGGTTTGCTTTCTACTGCTTAAAAAGATAAAAAAGTCATCCTCTTTCACATGATCAATAATACTATTATCATCAAAACTACTTACATTTAAATAATTATAAAATTCTTTCTTTTTATCATTAAATAATGAAGAAAAAGCGTCAATGGTTTTTGATTGTCCGTATATCATAGCACTACTTCCCATTTGTTTAAGGATAGCATTAATTTTACGAGCTACAAGGTTAAACCCACTTTCTAATTCCGAATTTGGAGCCAATAATACAATAATACGTTTATAGGTGTTTAATGGCTGAATTACTTTAGAAATGATAATGGATTGCTTTGTTTTAACCAGTAAATTATCCGCAATACTTCCAAAAATTAAATTCCCTGTTCCCTGTTGCGCTTTCCAACTGATCAAAATATCTGAAATACTGTACGCCTTGGCAGTTCTGGCAATACCATCAACAATACTCAAATCAACTTTTTTCAGAACCTGAACTTTTTTATCACCGGAAGCAATTTGCTCCACTACTCCATCAATAACTTTCTTTACTACATTTATTTTTTCATCCGCATCTTCGTTTTCTTCAACTATGGATAAAGGATAAATAGGTTCGTGAGATTTATTGTCTTTAATAATTAATGCAAGATCTATTAAACGAGCTATATTATCAGGATTACTGACCGGTATTAAAATACGTTCAGTTCTATCAATAATTTTTTTAGAAGTTTCTTTTTCAGTCATTGCAATACTACGGGCAGCGCGCTCCGTTACAAATGAACTTACCATGCAGGTAATTAAAATTAATATGATAGTTCCATTGATGACATTCTGATCAAACAAACCAATATCATAACCAACTTTAATAACAGCTAAAGTAGCGGCAGCATGTGAAGCGCTTAAGCCAAACATCACACGTTTTTCATATTTGGTATATTTGTAGATAGCTCCTGTTGCCTGAGCAGCAAGCCATTTAGTAACCAGTGCTACAATACTTAATATACCTGCAAATACCAGTGCGTCGGTTCCTTTCAAGAAGAGACCAAAATCAACCAACATTCCGGCGCTAATTAAAAAGAAAGGAATAAATATAGTATTACCTATAAAAATAACACGGTTCATTAAAACCGAGTTGTGCGGGATCACTCTATTTAAAGCTAATCCGGCAAGGAAGGCGCCAATGATTGGTTCAACGCCGGCAAGCTCAGAAAAGAATCCGGCAATAAAAACAACAGCCAATACATAGATGTATTGTGAACTTCCTTGCCCTTCAATATTTCTGAAAAACCATCGACTTACTTTTGGCAATAAATATAAAACAGCAAAGCATAATAAACCAAGAGATACCGTCAGCCTGATCCAGAACATAGAATTGATTTCGCCACCCACCACATTAGTGATCACACCTAATAAAATTAAAACTGCGCTATCTGTTATAATTGTTCCTCCAAAAGAAATTTGTACCGCCCTATTCTTTACAATACCCATGTTACTAACGATAGGGTAACTCAATAAAGTATGTGTTGAAAACATACTTGCCAATAATAACGCAGGCCAAAGACTAAATCCAAAAACATAAATACAAACTAGGTAACCGATAGTAATAGGAATAAAAAAAGTTAATGCTCCAAACACCAGGCTTTTGCTTCGGTTTTGTTTGTATTCCTGCATATCAATTTCCAGTCCGGCCAAAAACATAATATACAATAAACCGGTTTTACTAAATAGCTCAAAGCTTGTAGATTTTTCAATGATATGTAACGTATGAGGGCCAATAATTACTCCCGCAATGATTAACCCAATAATACCGGGAATACGAAAACGCTTTAAGATTAAAGGGGCAAATAAAATGATGAGAAGTGTTAATGCAAGAATTAATACCGGATTTTTTACGGGCAGATAATGGTTGAAAAATTCGTGAAACGCTTGTAAATTACCGGCAAGTAATGTCATAAAAAATCTATATAAACAAAAATAGAAAATTATAAGACACTAAAAACAAAACCATTAAAATATTGGTATTAAAGATGTCAGTCGGTATTGGATTGTAGCCGTTCTTGGCGATTCAACTTTTAAAGATCTTAAAGTATAATTTCTCATTTAAAATCTTGTTACGCAAGATGGATGATTTTTGATTGAACATTTCTTCAAAAGTTATTATAAAAAAATATCCCAAACCTTTCCGGTTTGGGATAGAAAATGATTTTAAAACTGTATTCAGTTAAAATCTATTATAATAATATAATTTATGGTGCTGGAGGACTTTCAGGAACGGCTGGAATAATTGGTTTTACACCTTCATGATGGTTATCAGACACTGCAACGCCATTTTTATCAATTTTTATCTTTGTTTTTTTCGAATGAACCCTAACTCCGTTACTATCAATTTTTATGTTTCCATCTTTCATTTTAATATTCACACCGTTTACGTTAATATTCACATTTCCTTCTGAATCAACTTCCGAATCGTGATTACGAAAATTCTCAAAATGATCATCTACAGATATTAATCCATCACAATCCAAACATTTTAGGCCATTCTCCGTCATCATCCACCTTCGGTTGATCATATCTCCATCATAAGTATTGGTTACATTTTCAATATCGTAAATCATATTTTCCAATGTTTTATCCAGATATATTACCTGACCAACCGGCACTTTTAAAATGACAGTAATATCCTGCTTGCGGAATTTATCAGCATTGTTTACTTTAAAAATATTATCAAATAATATTAAACTGTCTTGTTGAACAACATGATATGAAATATGTTCGGCCCGGATTTTTGCAATTTGTTTATCAGATCCGTGGGCTTCTTTTACTACTACTATTTCAGTAGAATTTGATTGTGATTTAATAATATTTAACCTTGAATAGCCCAACAAATAACGATCATTATCATGTTTACCAATCATGTAATTGTTATGACGACTATTTGATGAAAATCCTTTTTCACCTTCTTCCGCTTCATCGCTTCCTTGCAGCTCAGTATAATTAACGTATACATCATTCATTTTTAAATATAATGTATCATAAGTTTTGACGCTAACATTCTCTCTGATTTTAGCGACATTATTAAAATCTTGTCCGGTTCTTACACCCACATATAATAATAATGCGAAGCCCACTAACCAAATTGTACCGGCACTCAAATTAACCCATCGGTTTGAGTATTTTATTTTAAAAAGGATTTTAATTCCTCCATAAATCATCATCATAATGGGTGTTCCTATGAAAAGAACAATACCTACTAACCCAATATAAAAATCTTTGCCATCCAAAAGTAAAAGGTCAACCCACTCTTTTCCTTCAATATTGTTCGTTAAAAATGACAAGCCAAATACTGAACCAAATAGTCCCAGAAAAAATAGGACTCCGAAAATAACCATCAGTATCCCAATAATTTTTAATAAAACCCTTCCAATATTAATTAAAACATCCCCAATAAAATCAACCGTTCTTTCAACAGCGTTTCTAGGTGCATTCCTGGCAGCCATATCTTTAAACTCTGAACCATATTTTTGCATACGCTTCTTTAATTGCTCAGCTTCTTCTTTTACCGCTTTTGAAATATTATTAATATCAGCTTTCTCACCTTTCATTGCCAAACGCTCAGAGGTTGTTTTAGCTTCCGGAATAGCTATCCATAAAATGATATATAGTAAGAAGCCTGTACCCGCAAAAAAGAACATTAACAACAACGCAATTCTTAACCAAACGGGATCCATCCCAAAGTAATGGCCGATACCGGCACAAACACCTCCTAGTACTTTACTGTCGCCATCGCGATACAATCGTTTTTTTAGTGGTTCGCTGCCATGTGTATCATTATTTTCAGATGCTTCATTTGAGAAGTTAGTGTTCTCTGGTGAATCTCCGGCAAACTCTTCAGGTTTCCCCATGCTATCCATTACAAAATCAACATCGCTCATTAAAACAACCTGCTTAATAGCACTTGTTTTACTTTGTAACATTTCGGCAATACGAGACTCAATGTCGCTCATAATTTCATTGCCGCCATCGGCATTATTGAAGTAGCCTTTAATGGTAGATAAGTACTTACTCAATTTATTAAAAGCATCTTCTTCAATATGAAAAATGATTCCGCTTATATTTATAGTTACTGTCTTATTCATAAAGTTGTTTTTAATCTTGTTTATTAATAGTTTTATTTACTGCATCTACCAAATCATACCATGACAGATGTAACTCCTTTAAATACGTTGTGCCTATTTCAGTAAGCATATAATATTTACGAGGCGGGCCGGAGGTGCTTTCTTCCCACCGGTAAGTCAGCAATCCTGTGTTTTTTAAACGAGTTAAAAGTGGATAAAGAGTTCCTTCTACTACTACTAATTTCGTTTCTTTTAATTTCTCAATGATCTCCGTTGGATAGGCATCACGCTGAGAAAGTATAGAAAGTATGCAGAGTTCCAGAACACCTTTCCGCATTTGGGCTTTTGTGTTCTCTGAGTTTATCATTATTATATAGTTTTAAAATTAAACACTACGCTATAAGCATTATTAGCTTTTAAATTCTCCAGTTTTAGTTTGATGAATTGCGATTCAATCGTTTTTTTTAGTAAATCATTTGATGTATTAGCAACCACTAAATTAACCATACCCATTTCATCAACAGTAAACACTACATTTACTTTTTCATCCTGATTTAAGTGAACCGATAAACTAGGAAATTTAATATGGTCTTTAATTGTTTTATTAGTTTCAGAAAGCAGAATGGTTTTAGGATTTTCATTTTCTTTAGCACTTAAATTAAGGCTGAATAAAAAACCTATCGCTAAGGCGGCAACCGATTTTTTTATTAATGTTTTCATTTGTTGTTTTTTAGTTATTAATTTTTTAATTTGAAATATCTTCAGAATCTCAAAACGCGTTTTCAAGAATTTGAAGGCTTCTTAAATCAGTTAATAATCTGCAGGATATAACTGAAATAGGAAAAGAACGAATTTAGTACTGGGTAATCTTTATTATTATGCTTGACAAAGATATGTAATTAATTTAGTACCATGCAACACATAGTACTAAATTAATCATTAACATATTGATTATCAGTGGTTATATTTTTTAGGTAACCACTTAAAAAGGGCTTATATTTGTGTTTTATTAAAAATATGCACAGTTTCTCTTCCGATTTATCCCATTTACTTTCTATTAACGGACTCATTAGCTTATTGACTTTAACTGTACTGGAAATAATTCTAGGAATCGATAATATTATATTTATTTCTATAGCCGTTGATAAATTACCCCGCGAGCAACAATCAAAAGCAAGAACTGTAGGTTTATTACTTGCATTATTAGTTAGAACGGTCCTCTTATTTTTTGTAGGTTATATAGCAGGATTAAAGGACCCGTTTTTTTTCCTGGGAGATTACGGTATTTCGGGAAAAGCGATTATTTTATTAAGTGGCGGGGTATTTTTATTAGTAAAGACCTGGCAGGAGATACAGGAACATATTCATGGAGACGAAGATGAAATTGGACCAGGTAAAAAAGGGAAAGCCACATTCAAATCCATTATCATTCAAATTATTATCATTGATTTTGTATTCTCTTTTGATAGTATTTTAGCGGCGGTTGGCTTATCTGGCATTGTTTTGATTATGGTATCAGCAGTTAGTATCTCCATGCTTCTGATGATACTATTTTCGGGCCTGGTGGCGGATTTTATTAATAAAAATCCGGGTATAAAAATGATTGCGTTGTGTTTTTTACTCGTCATTGGCGGTATACTTATTGCGGAAGCTTTAATTGACTCTTACAACAGTACTATTCCTCATGAAGCACATATTGAGTTAAATAAAAATTACGCATATATAGCGCTGGCATTTGCTATGATGATAGAATACTTTAACATCAGAGAACGTAAACTAAAGCGCTCCAAAGATTTCACTCAGGAGGATTAGTTTACATTTCCAAAACCATCTCTTGCATTACCCTAAAAGATTTAAATTCTATTAAACCCGGAATCTGCATTTTGTAATATTGCAGCAGGCAATCTAATAATGCAAGTCGCTCACTCCTGTTTATTTTTTTTTGATCAGAAAGAGAATAAGAAAATAATTCAGAAAACAGCTCCGATTGAAAATGATCAAACCCTAAAGGAAAACTTTTTGTTGTTGAGGAAAACTTCCCTTCCAATGTATCAAAATACGAATTGAATTTATCCCTGTTATTAACGGGGTAAAAGCCCAGGTGCTTTGTCAACTCGAATAAAAAATAAATGTGTGTATCCAAATAATTATCAACCGCTTTATCCAGCCATTGGTATGTTCCACAAATTAAATCAAACAAATCATCATTTGGAGATTGTTCTTTAATGCATTTATATAAAACTTCATTTAAAAACTGAGCAATACACAATTTAGTGAAATTAGATTGCAGATCTGTATAAACAAACAAGCATTTGATCTCACTCAATTGATGTATTTCTTTATTTTCTTTTAGTGAAATTACACATTCAATCTGCGTTAAAGGTTGAATGACACCTGATTTTATTTTTGCTTTAGGTCCATTCCCAACATTTATATTTGCAGTAATTAATCCAAAATCCCTTGTGTAAATTTTTGAAATGATTTTTTTATCGGCATATTTTATATTATGCAAAACAATGCCTTGAGTTGTATGGAGCATTAATTAACGATCAATAGTTTGGCTGTAGCAGATTTATCACCATTAGCGGAAGAACAATAAATCATATAAACACCAGTAGCAGCCTTTGTTCCGCTAAACGACTGTAGATTCCAAACAACCTGACCTCCCTGAGATTTTGTTGACCATATCAGGTTTCCGCTCACATCAGTTATCTTAACATCAGATTCATCTATCAATCCAGTAATATAAACAGGCGCTGAAGATCCCGGTCTAATTGGGTTTGGATAGGCATGGACATTTGTGTAATCATCAAATCCTTTAATAATTGGAGTTCTGAATGCCTGAATTCCTTTGTCAGTGGCAATAAAAACATCACCAGTTGTTTCATCAGTGGCAATATCTTTTATTATGTTTGAATAAATTGGGCTAGTTTCCTCAGTGAAATGATAAATTTCTTCCTGACCATCCGGAGAAAAACAATATACTCCAGAACTCTCTGTTCCTATCCATTTCCTATTCACGCCATCCACTGCTATTGCTGTAATAACATCATTTTCCAATAATAGTTGAACGTGCCCATCCTGTTCTATTAAAATTTGCTGGCTGTCCCAATTTGAATTTGTAAATACATTGCCCGGATTATAAAAAACAGTTATGCCCTTGGCAGTTCCTACCCATACTTGTCCGTCTTTATCTTCACAAATAGACCTAACATCCACCGATGGTAATTTTCCGTTTCCCTCGCTTGTGCTTAAAAATTTTGTATTTGAAAAATTAGGTTGAGATAAACCATTTACATCCTTATAAACCATTATTCCAACATTCCGTGGTAATATTATCCAAGCCTGATCATATTTATCAAATATAATTTTTGAAATTGTAGGTTGAACAACAAATTGCTCAAAATCTAAAAGTGTCCATGAATTATTTGGTTTTTTAACGGCAATACATTTTTTGCCTAATGTAATTGAAGCCCATATATTAGAATTTTTATCAAAACTAACACCGGTAATTCTAACATCACTTCCACCATTAATACCTACTAAAGGGCTATTTCCATATTTGTAAACGCCTTGTATTTGGTTATTATTAAAATCAACAACTCCGCTTCCCATGCAGGCAAATGCAATATGCTCTTTATTGGTAGGATTTATAGATACTGCATTCACATCAAAGATAGAATCCGGGAATTCATTTTTTAAAGCGCGCCATTCACTATTTTCATAAATGTTTGCTCTATATTTTTGATATTGTGAATTAAAAACCTCTCCCAAATCAACAGGGGCAACAACTAGTTTACCCTCTTTAATATCGAGATCATTCACTAAATTATGCGAAGGGCCATTTAATTTAAGTCTATCATTTGCACTCCAAGCTGAGCCGCCAGATTTTATTAACCCATGATTTTCATCAGCAACCCAAAAAATATTATTATTTTCATAATATACATCATTGATATTCGCATATAAGCCGTCGTTATAGCCGTAATCCGTCAGGTAATTTAATCGTAATCCTGCAGAAGTGTATTCTGCAACTCCATTTTGATCAATAATTAAAAGTATATTGTACTTAGAATACTCGTACAATTTTATATTCTCTGAATTAATATAACTATTATTTATTGAATATTTTATCCAACCAGCATTCGTTAATTCATAAAGTGTATCTTTTAAACTAGTATTCGATTTTAGCTTTTCCGAGTAATTAATTATGATTTTTTCATTAAAATTTACGATTGAATTATAAGGGCC
>JANPOX010000526.1:0-12522 GCA_031428235.1 Bacteroidia bacterium
TAAATAACCAAAGGTTTCTATACTTATAAAGTTTATCAAATTCGTTAGCATTTTTTTCGATATAAAAAATCCGACATCCTCTCTGGTCATTTCCAACACCAGCTAATTAAGCCCAATTGCCCCCAAATACTGCAAACATCATAATCTATTAATTGTTGTTCAAAATAAGCTGCACCATAGCGCCAATCTAATTTCAAATTGTTACATAAATAACTCGCTACGTTTTGTCGGCCACGATTACTCATAAAACCAGTGAGTTTAAGCTCTATCATATTTGCATCAACAAAGTCGCAACTAGTTTGTCCGTTAATCCAAGTTAATAGTGTTTCGCTATTATGTTTATTTAAATTTTCTGTTTCTGCTTGTATGCCTGCTTGATGAAAAAATCTATTCGAATATTTCTTCATCATAAACCTAAAATAATCTCGCCAAAGCAATTCAAACTCTAGCCAATAGGTTGATTCGTTGGGAGAAAAATGCACTTCGTATTTTTTTAATTTATTATAAATCTCTCTTGGTGATAAGCAACCTAAGCTTAGCCAAGGCGAAAATTTTGTTGAATAATTTTCGCCAATCATTCCGTTTCGAGTTTCTTTGTAGGTTGATATTGCTTGTGTTTCAAACAAGTAAGAGTTTAATCTTTTATAACCTTCTGTTTCGCCTCCTTTAAAATTGATAGCTGCACGACAATCATTAGTAATAGGTTCTAATCCTAACTGTTCAATGCGGAGTAAACAGAGTTCTTCAATAACGGGAGATTTTATTGCAACCGGGGTATTAAATATCTCTCTAACGGTTGCTTCTTTTTCAATTCGTTTTCTAAAACTGGTGAATACGTCAGGTATATCTTTTAAGGCAAAAGGTAAATCTTGTGCATGATATAAAGTACTCGTGCTGTAGGTTTCGAGCTGGCAATGTACTTTCCACAATTCTTTTTCAACCAGCATTTGAGTTTGCTTTTCCTCAAAGGCCACTTCTTTTTTACTAAATACTTTTTGAGCCTTGTGTTTTTGCGCAATTTTAAGCAATTCGTACTCTGGTTATCCCCTTACTATAACTAAACCAGAGCCGAGAGCGCGTAAGTTTTTATCTAAGTCGGCCAATGACTCTAATAAAAAATTGTGTTCTAAAGTTTCCTATTTTTTTTAATCCAAATTCTGTTTTTTTAAAATGATTATCATCAAAACAATATACAGGAATAATTTCATCACATTGTTCAATAGCTCTTACTAAGGTTTCATTATCGTGCAAGCGCAAATCGGTTTTAAACCAAACGATAGAGGTTTTCATTTTTTCAGTATTTAAAGTTCATCAATATGTTTTAAATAGTAATCCGCTTGTTCTAACAATTCGGCTTTTGAATTAGGTTGCATTTTTCGCCACACATTGTACATCATGCCTATACGAGGGTTTTTGGCTAATTTCATTTCGTGTTTGTCATAAAAATTCCAATACAAACTATTGAACGGACAAGCTTTATCCCCTGTTTTTTTTGCTTTATCATAATAACATCCTGTACAATAAGAACTCATTTTATTAATATAAGTAGCTGAGCTCACATATGGTTTAGTACCTACAATGCCACCATCAGCAAATTGGCTCATGCCTCTGGTATTAGTAATTTCAACCCATTCAAAGGCATCGATATAAATTCCTAAATACCACGCATCAACCTCATTTGGATTTACACCTGCCAGTAAAGCAAAGTTACCGGTTATCATTAGCCGTTGAATGTGATGTGCGTAAGCAAACTGTAAGGATTGAGTAATGGCATTTTTTAAACAATTCATTTTTGTTTTACCTGTCCAAAACCATTTCGGTAATTTTTCAGTATGTTCAAAATAATTAAGTGTAGCATATTCGGGCATTTTAAGCCAATAAATGCCGCGCATGTATTCTCTCCAACCAATTATTTGCCTAACAAAACCTTCTAATTGGTTGTATTCAATTTCTTCAGGTCTTTTATTGTATTCTAAAATGGCTCTGTTTACAACCTCTTGCGGTGATATTAATTTTATATTCATTGAGAATGATAAACGAGAATGATACAACGACCATTCGTTAGGTGCCATCGCATCTTGAAAAGTACCAAATAGAGGCAAACATTCATTTGCAAAAAAATCAAGTAGCTGTAAAGCTTGCTCTCTGTTAACGGGCCACAAAAAGTTTTTTGCATCTACCACTCCAATAGTTTTAATAGAGGCTGTTTTTATATCTTTTTCAATTTCAGTAACATCATTTAAAAATAGTAAGGGTAAAGTTGGCTCATGATTTTTAGGTAATTTTTGTCTATTATCTTCATCGAAATTCCATTTGCCATGAAGTGGCTTATCTCCATCAACAATCAATACTTGATGTTTTTTGCGCATGTAACGATAAAATGTTTCCATCAAATACATTTTTTTGCCTTCAAATAAATTCCCTAATTCGGAACGAGTGCTATAAAAATGTTCGGAATCTACTGCAATACTTGGTATTATAAGTGATTTTGAATATTGCTTCAAATGCTTATCAACTCTGTATTCGTCGGGTAATTGATATTCAAAACGCGCGTAATTGTTTTTTATAATTAAAAGATCACAGTTTTTATCAAAACTTTGAAAATTATTTTTATCGTTAAGTTTAAGATATACAACTTTATGTTTTAGAAGTTTTAGCTGTTGTGAAAACTGTTGCATTGCTGCAAAAATGCCAATCACTTTTTGTATATGATGTTGGACATAATCCGTTTCTGTTCGTATTTCCATTAAAACATAGGTTATATTATCATCCACATTTTTAAACCACGAATGATTTATGTTGAGTTGATCTCCTAGAATTAAGCGAAGAGTTTTGTGTTTTGTTGTAGCCATTTTATTTAGTATTTCTGCATCTATCAATGCAATATTTAACTTCATTCCAATTTTTTTCCCATTTTTTTCGCCAAGTAAATGGCTTGTTGCAAGTAGCGCAAATTTTAGAGGGCAAGTTTTGCTTTTTTACACCTTTCATTCTGCTTCAAATTTAATACGTTTTCGCTTCCACTTAACTGAAACCGGTGAGCCTTCTGCAAGAAAAACAGAATTAGGATTAACAGTATTTAAAAACGAAAAATGGTTTCCGTACATTTTATCAAAGTCACAGGTTATCTTATAATTTGTAACTTTATTTACCTTCCATCGCGGATGATTTATTTTATATTCTTCCGTTCTCAATTTATCAATTTTTGTGTAACCATAGTAATGCTCAAATATAAATTCCTCACAACTGTTGGCTTGCATTTCATCCCTGTATGTTAATGATTCGATATAAATACTATTCCATACTTTATTGATTTGCCATAAATATTCAATTTTTTTTTGTGTTGTATTTATAGAAATACAATTTTTTGTAGGAATAGTTGTATAATGTTCTTTGTACAATTTATTAGCTACCCATGCTACTGCTTTGTAAGGAATAGTTTCATTGATAAAAACTACTCCCCGTTTTATAACGCTGCCTTCTTTTCTATACACATAAAATCTTAAATTAATTTCTTCAAATGTGCCAAAAAGTGGGATAGGTATTTTAAACAATTTAGTTTTCTTAAACATAAAACCTACCAAACTTACGTAAGCTTGACCTTCATGTAAATCCAATTGGCAACCGTTAGGAAGGTATGGCAACAAAACATCTACTGGAACGACATAATTTGCCATGACTATATTTTCCCAATGGGCTTCTAAAAAGTTCATCTTTTTTTAAATTAATTTAATATCCAAATACTTCCGTTTAAAACACTGGCAAAACTTACCCATAATAAATAAGGAATTTGTAGCCAAGATGCTACCTTGTTAATTTTGTAAAAAGCAACTATCATTATAATAATAGAAACCCATAAAATAATAATTTCAATAAATGTTATTCCCACTAATTGAAATTTAAAAAACAGAAAACTCCAGGAGAAGTTTAGAAACAGTTGAATAAAAAAAATCGTAATGGCTCTATTTTTTAAAATAGCATTTTTAGATTGGAGTATTAAGTAAAATGAAACACCCATCAAAATATATAGCACTGTCCATACAGGACCAAATAAATAATTAGGCGGATTAAATACAGGTTTATTAAGTGTTACATACCAATTGTTAATACCGGATGCGGTTGCAATGCCACTAATTGCACCTATAGATAAGGTAAGTACTATACAAAGTATGAGTTTAATTATTTTGTTCATTTTAT
This sequence comes from Bacteroidia bacterium, assembly GCA_031428235.1. Taxonomy (GTDB): domain Bacteria; phylum Bacteroidota; class Bacteroidia; order B-17B0; family Aurantibacillaceae; genus UBA4416. The sequence goes on from JANPOX010000526.1 coordinate 4,198, forward strand.
TTTTGTTTTATTTTTTGTTAAGTGAGATTTTGGATTTGAAACATGTTTTTTAAGAATGCGATTACCCTCTTCCTTTTACATCATCGTTTTTTCTAAAACTCCAAACTATGTCGCTGGCGTGTTTCCGTGTACTTTCAATATCTACAATTGGTGATGGGTAATCTTTACCAATTTCGCAATTGTATAGTTGTTGTTCGATTAAACTTAATTTCCATGGTTCATGTATTAAGTTTGCAGTAATATTTTTTAATTCGGGGAGCCATTGTTTAATAAATATTCCTTCAGCATCATGTTCCTCTGAATTTTTTATGGGATTATAAATACGAATGGTATTAATACCTGTAACCCCTGATTGCATTTGTAACTGAGGATAATGTATGCCCGGTTCATAATCTAAAAACTGTTTTGCTAAAAAATGTAACTCTTGCCAATCTTGCCATAAATTAAATACAAAAAAAGAAACCACCATAGCGCGCATTCTAAAATTAATATAGCCTGTAGCAACAACACATCGCATGCAAGCATCTATAATTGGTACACCAGTTTTCCCATCCTGCCAAGCGGTTATAAAAAAGTCGTTTTTGGGCTTTAATAAAGTATCATAAGCGCGGTTTACGTTTTCAAATTCCATGCGGCATTCATCTTCAAATTTTTGCATAAAGTGGCAATGCCAATGCAGCCGCGAAATAAAATTAGTAAGTGCACTTTTGTTTTGAGAATTTGTATAATGTTGTTTTGTGTATTGATAAACCATTCGCATGCTGATATTGCCATAAGCAAGGTAAGGTGATAAACGGCTACATCCTTTTCGACTTAATGCCGGTTTTGAAATGTGTTTGCTGTAATTTACATAACGCTCTTTAATAAAACTATCCATGTAACGCCATGCCCAGTATTCTCCACCTTGCTGAAAATTTTTGTTACGAATAGTAAATTCATTTGGTAGCGCTTCTCCTTTTAAAGAGTTGTAAAAGGTGTCATCTAGTTTTAAAATATTACAACTGTCTTCAGCAACAAATTTGGGTTTTTCAGTCATTTTTCTTTGCCACTGTTCTGTCCATAAATTCCTCGATTTAAGTCTTCTTACAACCCCATGCAATTGAAACTCTTTCCATTGAATCTGATTGTTTTTGCAAAATAATTGAATATCTAAATCTCTGTCGTATGTTATTTTATTGCCAATTTCCTGATGTGAAAAAATCGTGTTAATAGCATAGTGCTTTATTATCTCATCAAAAACGAAACGAACTTCGTTATGGAAAATATAAATTTTGGAATCAATATTAGTTAGCTTTGATTGCATTTCCTCAAGAGATTCGTATACAAATCTCCAATGCCTAACATCGCTATCAACATAAGACATTACTGAGGGCTCAAAAAAATAGACCAGCAGTAAAGGTAATTCTTGTTGTTGAGCATAATACAATGGTTCGTGATCTGTAAACCGAAGATCGCGTTTAAACCAAACAATATTAATGGCTGCTTTATTCAATATATGTCATTTTAACAACTTCAGCTTTTTTATCAACCTTTGCATAACTTAATCTTGCAAGGCGCTGCGTTTTATGATAACTATCAAGACCAGAACAACTAATAGTATTTGCTTTTTCAAGATCTAAAAAGGCATCATCACACAAGCAATCTTTAGGAAAATAGAGGTGTTGAATTTCTCCAATAATTAAAATGGTGCCGTTAACAGTTAAATCAATACGTTCTTTAAATTGTATGCCGAGTTGAATATTACTTTCTTTAACATAAGGCGCTAAAAACGCATCTTTAAATTCTTTCGTTAAACCAACGGCATCAAATTCAGAAATTTCTTTCGGATATCTTGCAGATGTTTGGTGACCGTTTTTATATATATTTTCGTTTAGGTGGTTCATTGTATAATATTTGGTTTGAAGAATATTAGTCAATGTATTTCGCTCAACAGAATCGGGCCTTACAATAAATGCAATAAGGGGAGGAGAGGCACCTATGTGAACAATGGAACTAAATATTGCTAAGTTGGTTTGACCCACGTTATCGATTGTGCCAATCAAACAAACACTTTTAAAACCACCTGCAGAATTAATCAGATTGCCTCTAAGTCTTTTTTCCATAGCCATTAAATCTTTATGCCCTAGATGCGTCTCCATAACAAATTTAGTTTTTAATTTTACTCATTCCTCCGTCAATAGCTATAACTTGTCCTGTAACCCAAGCGGATTCATCTGATAATAAAAACACAATAGCATTAGCAACATCAGTAGGATTACCGACCATTTGCAGTGGATTTCTTTTTTTCATTTGTTCCATTTTATCGGGAGTATTGATAAATTTTTCTCCCATTGGCGTATTTACCAGCGAAGGCGCAACACAGTTAACTCTAATTGAAGGTGCTAATTCCGCAGCTAAAGCCTTAGTGAGGCCTTCTATGCCTCCTTTAGCCATTGCAATTGAACTATGAAATGGCAAGCCAATACTCGCGGCAACAGAACTTAAAAATACAATGGATGCATTTGGCGACTTTTTTATATTACTTAAATAAGCCTGTACAAAAGCAACTGCACCTAAACTATTTATTTGAAAATCAGTTATAAATTCAACCTGAGTTAATCGAGCAAATGGCTTAAGATTAATTGTACCGGGAAAATACACGAGACCATCTATATGATCTGCAATTTCAGGAAATGCCGCGAAATCATAATTTGCAACTTGATAAAATTCATCATACAACGAATTTGTATCTTTTGTGCTTATACCAATAACTTTATGTCCCTTATGTTTTAGTAGCTTTGTAGCTTCTTTTGCAATAGCGCTGGAGGCACCGGCAAATAAAAATGTTTTACTCATATTCTTTTAGAGATTTTATTGTGTGAAATGGTTCGTTGTAAATTGCATTTAAATCTATTTATACCATCTATTCTTTTTGAAGCGTGTTTGGTACTACAATGATGTACACGCTTACGCCATAATTTATAACTACTAAATTTCAGCTCTTTTTTCATTAGGTCTTTTACCGCAGCTTCATTTAATCCAAACTGAAATTCAATAGCATCAAAAGTGGTTCTGTCTTCCCAAGCCATTTCTATAATTCTATCAATTTCTATTTTATTTAATATTGGCGCAATTTTTTCCGCAACTTCCATATATGCCATAGATGATGGTAAGCCACTGTATGAACAAAAATTTGAGTCTTTATTTTCCATGGTTAAATAATTCTTCCAATTTATTAAAACGATATTCAAAAATCTCTTTGATTTTATGACTAATAAAAAGTCTGTTCACAATATTTCCAATAAAGCCAAATGGTACTTTATAATGCAAAATATCAGTCATTTCAATTCCACCAGGAACCTCTTTTATAAAGTGTTTATGGTGCCAAAACGCATAGGGCCCAAAACGTTGCTCATCAACAAAATACTTATGATGTTCTACGTGTGTTATTTCGGTAACCCAATTCATTTTTATGCCCATTATAGGCGTAACGTAATAATGAATAATTTGACCGGGATACGTTTTTTTAATATCCTCTTTATCAGAAAGGATAGTGAAACCCATATACTGAGGAGTAATTAAAGCAAGGTTTTCGGGAGAACTCATAAAATCCCACACAGTGTCAATATCACTTTTTAATAGTTGAGTTGTTTTTAATGTAAATAGCATAAACAAATTTACACATTTTGTTTAATATATCGTGTATTTTGTTAAACAAAATGACAGCTTGATTTGAAGCAAAACTTAACATCTCTTTGATAATGCGCAGATTAACGGAAAATAAAATATTATCCGTTCGACCTTGAAGGAAAATGGCGTGTTTTCAGGAGGAAAAGTTCGAACGGAAAAATTAAATAATTGATTTTGCTGATTATACCTTCAGAAATAAAACTTGTTGCTAAGTAAAGGCCTAGTGAAATAAATGCCCACCATAACGGAAACCAAAAGAGATGATATGTTCCATAAGTTCTTATATAATGTTTTAGAAAATCAATTCTTTCAACAAACCTAAGAGATTCTTCAAAAGTAAAAATCCCATATAGTAATTCCCAATTATGAATTGCCCATACTAATATAAATGTCAAAAGAAAAGGGCTCTTAAGCCGTTCTTGTAAACTTTCATATGTTTCATTTATCTTTTCTTTCATAAATTACCGAATCAGGGGGTAAATCAAATTTATTAAAATAATCAGATATTATTTAACAGTCCCTTAAACTGTCCCTTTTTACATATTTAATTGCCCCTATTATGAGAAAATAATGTTCAGGTGCTTCTAAACCACAGTAAAAACGCCATAAAAAAACTCCAAAAAAAGTTGCCTCTATTTGGAGTTGTACACATGAAGGGACTCGAACCCCCACCCTTGCGGACCAGATCCTAAGTCTGGCGCGGCTACCAATTACGCCACATGTGCATTAGGACTACAAATATAACCAACTTTATCAAATTACAAGTTATAAGTGTTCGATTTTTTTTAAAATTAAATGTAATTCATGCAGCCTATTTTTACTTAATTTTTGAATGGTTGCAATGATTTAATTGTTATTATTATTAAATTTCCTAAACCATTTCCAATCACAATAAATAAAACAGATGGCTGATTTACTAAAGTTCACACAAACCATAATTGATGGCTATACCACAAAAGGTGATTTCATCTTATTGGGCTCAGCCATGTTAGACGGCGTTCCTCAAAAAGAAGCGCAGGTAAAGTTGCCATTAAAGACATTAAATCGACACGGGCTCATAGCCGGGGCTACAGGAACTGGTAAAACAGTGACGTTGCAGATTATTGCAGAAAACATGTGTGCTAAGGGTATCCCCGTTTTGATGATGGATTTAAAAGGGGATTTAAGTGGCATAGCAAAACCCGGTATAACAAATCCTACAATTGAAGAGCGTCATGCCGCTATTGGAATTCCTTTTATAGCGGGCGGAACCAGTGTAGAATTTCTTACTCTGTCAAAAGAAAATGGGGCAAAGTTACGGGCCACGGTGAGTGAATTTGGACCGGTTTTATTTTCAAAAGTCTTAAACTTAAATGAAACTCAAAGTGGAATAGTAGCAATTATCTTTAAATATGCAGATGATAAAAAATTACCCTTGGTGGATTTAAAAGACTTTAAAAGTTTATTAAACTTTATAGGCAATGAAGGAAAAGAAGATATACAAAAAAATTATGGCAATGTTTCCTCCGCATCCGCCTCTACTATTTTACGATCTGTTATTGAATTAGAATCTCAGGGTGCTGATACATTTTTTGGAGAGCGCTCCTTTGAAGTAAGTGATTTAACGCGGGTAGATGCATACGGTAGAGGAATGGCCAGCATCATCAGGTTAGTGGATATTCAGGATAAGCCTAAACTATTCTCAACATTTATGTTATGTTTATTAGCGGAAGCTTACCAAACTTTTCCGGAAGCCGGTGATTTAGAAAAACCAAAACTTTGTATTTTTATTGATGAGGCGCATTTAATTTTTAAAGAAGCTTCTCAGGCATTATTGGATCAGATAGAATCCATTATAAAATTAATCCGAAGTAAAGGAATTGGCATTTATTTTTGTACTCAAAATCCTTATGATATTCCTGATGAAGTTTTATCTCAATTAGGCTTAAAAATTCAACACGCCTTACGTGCTTTTACAGAGAAAGATAGAAAAGCAATTAAAAAAACGGCAGAAAATTATCCCATCTCTGAATTTTACAAAACAGATGAACTTCTAACCAGTATTGGAATTGGACAAGCGCTCGTAACAGTGCTTAATGAAAAAGGAATACCCACCCCGCTGGCAGCAACCCATATGCGGGCACCCATGAGTCGGATAGGAATTTTAACTCCTGAGGAAATTAATCAAATTGTTTCTGCAAGTTCAATTGCCACTAAGAACAATGAAGTGCTGGACAGAGAAAGTGCATTTGAATTATTAAATACAAAAATAAAATCTCTTCAGCAAGATAACACTGAAGAAAACTCAACAACCACAACAAAGAAAAAAACACCTAAACCAGAAAAATCTACAATAGAAAAAATAAGTGAAAACACCATGGTGCGCCAGGTTGGAAGAACTGTTTTTAAAGAAGTAGCAAGGGGTTTATTAGGAGTGCTTGGCATTGGCGGTAAGAAAAAGGGTAATTGGTTTTAAAAAGTCTTTCACAATAACCAAATTTTAATTTCGGGTTATTTATTATTTTAAATATTGAAAATCAAGTATAATTTTTTAATTTGTGCCTTATTAAATCTACAACCATGTACGGAAAATTTCAGGAGCATTTACAATCCCAATTAAACGAAATAGAACAAAACGGCCTTTTCAAAAAAGAGCGTGTAATCATTACACCTCAGGGTGCCAGTGTTAAAGTGAGCAATGGCGATGAAGTGATTATTTTTTGCGCCAATAATTATCTGGGTTTATCGTCTCATCCAAAAGTAATTGAAGGAGCTAAAAAAGCATTGGATACCCACGGTTATGGCATGTCATCCGTACGTTTTATTTGTGGTACTCAGGATATTCATAAAACTCTTGAAAAAAAGATCGCTTCGTTTTTAGGTCAGGAAGATACCATTTTATACGCTGCGGCTTTTGATGCAAACGGCGGAGTATTTGAGCCTTTGTTTGGTGAAGAAGACGCCATCATTTCTGACGAATTAAATCATGCTTCCATTATTGATGGAGTACGTTTGTGTAAAGCGCAACGCTACCGTTACAAAAATTGCGACATGGCAGACCTGGAAGAACAACTGATCAAGGCACAGGCACAGCGTTACCGTGTTATTGTAACCGACGGTGTTTTTAGTATGGATGGCTTTGTAGCTCCTTTAGATAAAATCTGTGACCTTGCTGATAAATATAATGCCATGGTTATGGTTGATGAAAGCCATGCTTCTGGATTTATAGGTAAAACAGGGCGCGGTACCGTTGAATTAAAAAATGTCATGAACCGTGTTGATATTATTACCGGTACTTTAGGAAAAGCCTTAGGTGGTGCCATGGGCGGATTTACATCCGGTAAAAAAGAAATCATTGAACTATTAAGACAACGTTCCCGACCTTACCTATTCTCCAATTCTTTAGCTCCAAGTATTGTTGGGGCAAGTATTGCTGTGTTTGATATGTTAAGCGAAACAACTGAGTTAAGAGATACGTTAGAAAACAACATCGCTTATTTTAAAACCGGCCTACGTAAAATTGGGTTGGAATTTAAAGAAGGAGATTCTGCAATTGTTCCCGTGATGTTATACGATGCCAAACTTTCTCAGGTATTTGCCGATAAATTATTACAGGAAGGTATTTATGTGATTGGTTTCTTTTTTCCGGTGGTGGCAAAAGGCCAGGCTAGGATTCGCGTTCAGTTATCCGCTGCTCATACCAAAGCACATTTAGATAAAGCATTAATTGCTTTTGAAAAAGTGGGAAAAGAGTTGGGAGTTATTAAGTAATACATTATTTTGTTTTTGGGCGCAACCGCGAAAAGCGGTCAGGCTTTTCGTTGCAATCTTTTTCCCGCACTTCGACTTCGCTCAGTGTCCGGCAAAAAGGATTTTCACTACAATCCTTTGCGCAGTTATCATTTCAATGAGTAATTCAATTTGCATTTATGATGTCGTACAATAAAATTTGTCACATCGAGCGTCCTGATAGCTATCTGGAGAGGACCCATTCCTAAATCTCAACTTAACTCGATCAATCTCGTTTAGTTAAAACATTAACGTATTAACAATTCGCTCCTATAGAGCTTTTTTTATAAAATCATTGGTGTTATTGTAAACATAATACTCCTAACGGAGCACCAGTAAAGCCTCAGAGAGGCTACATGTTTATAATAACAGAATATACAAAAGTTTCAAAGCTCCGTAGGAGCGACATGTTTTGTTAACTAAACAAAATTGTTCCTTCGGTGTGACAAATTTAATTGGACTAAAACATATATTCTGATGGTATAATCAAACTTTAATTTTTATGCTGAGCGCGTAAGGGATAGAGGATTTGTTTGAGCTCTTTTTATTTGTCGCACAGCGCAAAAACAAAAGCGTGTCCCGCCAGCTATTAGAAACACCCACATCATTTACTAAATCCTAATGAATCCTCACTTCAGTAGCACCGTAACCATACTCTTTATAAGAGGCATCAAAATACTCTATATCATCAACCGTTTTCAGTACAGCAATAATTTCCTGTTTTAATTTTCCATTCCCTACACCGTGTATAAGAATTAATTTTTTAATACCGTTGCTCATGCAGTATTGTAATTCCTTTTCAAAACGCTCCAGTTGTATCGACATAATTTCATAATTGGTGAGATTTTTATGGGAGTCAACCAATTCGTCAATATGCAAATCAATCTC
>JANPOX010000527.1:0-8981 GCA_031428235.1 Bacteroidia bacterium
GTAATCTGGTATAAGTCAAGCAAACTGAAATTATCAACTTCACAATACCGTGGTGTGACTTTTTTAATTTATGGAGTAACGATCCAGTTTATTTTAGGAGTACTGACTTTAGTTTACCAGGTACCTGTTGTGCTAGGAGTCTTACACCAAACAGGTGCTTTCTTTTTGTTTGCCACAACGGTGTATTTGTTGTTTCATACGTTTAGGAAAGCGAATTAATCCTTTACCGCACTCCCGGAATTGTATTCTTTTTTCTGGGTCTGAATAGCGCGTTGAATTTATATTCCAGCCCTTCGCTAGGCATCAGTGCAGGAGATTGCGCCAATTGCATTTGAGGGTTAATGAAGAAAAATCCTGATAAGGTTTTAATGTTATAAGCCTGTTTTGCCGAACTGTTTTGTGCCTGGTGCAAAATCACCCAGTCCTGTTTTGGATTTGTTTTTAAATAGTTTCTGTATGTCTTAATACTGTCATCCAGGCATACACTGATAAAAGTTACTTTGTCTTTAAATTTTTTTTTCAGGTCAATGATCTTCTGCATTTCTCTCTGGCTGGTTTCACTTTCACTTGAAAAAAAATTCAGATAAATGTATTTTCCTTTATAATTGGAAAGATTTACTTTTAGGCCTTCTTTATCATTGGCAACAAAATCAGGGGCGGGTGCTCCGGGTTGCAATTGATTAATGGTTTGGAGCATGTTAAAGGCTATAGTTTTGTTCTCTTTGATATTTGTTTCACGGTAAACTTGTTCGATCACACTTTGCACTTGTTTTTTATCAAAATCAGGACTGTAATAAAAATCGATGAGCCCTTTTAAAATTAATAATTCACGCAATGTGTCGTTGGAAACTGATTTATCTTCTTTAAATTGGTTTTTAAGATCCTTGTAATCCGCATAAGCGTTGATGCTATTGTAGATGTTGCCACCGTTTTTTGTGGAAGCGTAGACTTTTAAATAGCCTTTGAAATGTGCATTAAAAAACTGCATGTATTCAAAATTGTGGTATTGAATTGGTTTTTTGTCAAGGAACTGTTTATATAAAAAAGTTTTACTGCGGGAAGTGTTCGAGAAAAAATTAGCGAAGGAATATTCTAAATAATTTTTGAAGTAAGGATTGCGAATTCCTTCATATCTTTTTTTTGTTGCGGTTACAAAGGTATCCAGCATGGCATTTAGTTTTGAAGGTGATAGGTAATTATCAGGAACCTTCAAAAATAAATTATTGTATTGTGTATTAAAATCAATGATCAATGCGTTGAGTTCAGTACTGTCTTTGCCATACACACTGATGTCAACTGTAGTTTCAGTTCCTTCCTGGTGATTGGCTGTTGAATCCTGTGCAGGAAAATATATGCCGTAAACAAAATTGGGTTGTACATATATTTTTCCCACCAAATTATTGATATTGATCAGAACAGGCCTGGTAATGTTTGATTGCAGTTTTAATTCAAAATAACCGTCTTTATCAACTGTATCAATACTTTCTTTAATAAGATTGTAAGTAACGTAATCCGTAAAATCATTTAAAACGATTTCTTTACCAATATGTGAGGCATGCGCTTTTCCCTTGATGGTAATGTTTTGTGCTTTGCAGGTAAAGAAAGCACTGATTATAATAAGGAGGATTAAGCGCATACGATTCTATAATACCAAATATACTATTAGTTACAGGATTAAATTGTGTGTGGTTTATTAAAATATGTTATTGTATTTCTGTCACCCTGAACTTGATTCAGGGTCTCTCGAGATGCTGAATCAAGTTCAGGGTGACTTTATTCCGTTTTTAAAGATTGGGCAAAGAAGCTAAAATTTACATTTCCGTATTTACGGGTTTCAATATAATTTTCTTTGGTGCTTAAATCTGTCTTCTGTCCATGTTCTATGATCAGCCAGCCATTTTCATTCAATAACTTATGGGCGAAGACTAAGTCATGAATTGCCGCAATATTTTCCAGTTCGTACGGAGGGTCCGCAAAAATCACATCAAAAGTAGAATGTGATTTCTCCAGATACTTAAATGCATCGGCGCGATCGGTGATAATTGAATTTAATTTTAAGGCTTTGGCGGTGTCTTTTAAAAAAAATAAACAAGGAGAATGTTTATCAATGGCGTAAATTTTTTGCGCGCCCCGTGATGCAAATTCCAAACTTATGTTTCCTGTACCACAAAACAAATCAAGAACCGTTAAACCATCAAAATCTACTTTATTATTTAAAATATTAAATAAACCTTCTTTTGCGAAGTCTGTGGTAGGCCTCACCGGTAAATTTTTTGGAGCAATGATCTGCTTTCCTCTGTATGTGCCGCCAATTATTCGCAAAACAAACGGTTTAATAAAGTGTAATTAAAATGTTGCGGAGAGCCATTAACAGCAGACCAATTAATATTTTTATGGCCAATGGCCAAACGGATATTTTTGATGTATTTTTTTAATGAGCTAATCAAAACTGATGTAGTTTCTATATTGCCGGCCAATGTAATATTAACGGTTACAGGATTCAACTGGTATTGTTCTAAAATAAACAATACATAATACAAAACATCTTCCTGAGTTTTAATAGAAAACTGGTTGGCTAACATTAATTTATGATCCTGCTTCACAATGATCTCAATATAATTTGCATGAACCACTAACAAAACATCTTCTTTAATTAATTCCTCCGTTTGCATCATTAAACGTGATAATACAGTTATAGTATGCTTTAACTGATGGTGAGGAAATAATTGATCAAGCGTTGATTTTAATATTTCATCAATAGCATAGATCAGTTTAATATCAGCGTTAATATCATCGGTTAAAACTAATTTGTCTGCTACAGTTCCGGCATTAAATTCTAAAATAGAACGGCTGCTTTCCGGTTTATAAAAAGTGCCTGGGCATAATGTAAACTGAGGATCAAAATAGTTGACATATACATGCTGGTATTTCTTTTTTAAAAATTGAAAATGCCTGATGGCATTCATTAAATGTTCACCAGGAGACTGATTGATTAAATGATCAATGGGGTAGTGAACAATATATAATGGTTTATTCTGTTCAGATTGAAATTCGCAAAATTGGATAACATTCTCTGATAATTCAATTATCAGGCAATCCGCCTGATCGGAGAGTTGCCCAAAAGTGGAATGATCGGTATGTATATCAGCAGACATAAGTATTACAAAACTAATCTATTAATGGAATTAGGAAAAGAAATTGTCAATTATTTAGGATTAAAAACTTCGTCCGGAATTTTGTCCAATGTTTTAATATTAAAATATTCTTCCACCTGCTCTATTTTGCCATTTCGTTTAAAGGTCACTTTTGTTTCTGTGTACCCTCCACAGCTTTTTTGAAAAGCATCGAAGCTCATATCCATCACGCTTTCGGCATCCATTTTTTCAATGATCCGGACAACCCTGAGCGTTTTTTTATCGACCCAGATTTGGTTGACCAAAGTATCTCCTTTCATGGCTCCAATCACATATACAGGTTGCTTTTTCCATTTTTGAGTGGATAGTATTTGCGTATTGTAATGTCCTTTTTCGAGTCGTGAGATACCATCAGGAAATTCCCTATAATACATACCGCCTAATAGCAATAGTAATATATTTACATCCTCTTTTTTCTTTTTAAACTGATTGTTTTTATACCGGTAAGAGCTGTCATTCTTAAAGATCACAAAATTTCCGCTTTCCGGAGTACCGAAATTAATTCGGAATTTATCAGGCAGTTCTATCGCCTCGTGCCATTCGGATTTTCCAATAATACTATCGTTTCGATAATGTGTATTTTTTTGAGAAAAAGTATAAGATCTGCAAGGCCCATTTTTATATTTTTGGTGCATGGCATTGAGTACATCTTTTCCGGTTTCAAATTTCATCTTCGGAGCGGTATCAATATCCAATCCAATGACCTGTGCTTTACCGCTTATACATATAGAGAATATAAAAATGCAAAATAGTTCGCGCATACTAATACGTTAATTGTCGGTGAAATTCAGAACAAATAATGGCACAGGCATTGGCAGCATTTAAAGATTCGCTTCCATTGCTATTCGCCGCCGGAATTGTAATACGATTTGTAATTTGTTTCATCACCTCATTGGAAATGCCGTTAGCCTCGTTACCAATTACGAGCAAACCAGATTGTAATTTGGTTGTGTAAATATTTTCACCTTCTAATACAGCTCCGTACACAGGAATATTTTTTACATGAGGTAAAAGCTTATCAAATGCTAGAGTAACAACATGTACCCTTAAAATAGCACCCATACTGGCTTGCAAGGTTTTGGGATTATAAATTTCTGTTGAATTTGGAGAACAAATTACCTGTCTGATGCCAAACCAATCAGCAATCCTGACAATGGTTCCCATATTGCCGGGATCCCTGATGTCATCAAGGTATAAGGTGAGGGAGTTTTGTAATAGAGAAACATCCGGTTCTGCAACTGTGATTTTTACAACTGCTAAAACCTGGTTCGGTGTTGTAAGTAGACTGATTTTTTTAAGATCATCCGGAACAATTTCAGTGAATTTTATGTGATTTTGTTCTAAAATACTTCTCTTCTCATCAATATAATCAATGGTTGCAAAAAGTTCTTTGATCTCAAATTTGTGATGATGAATAAATTCCGTCACTAATTTTATCCCTTCAATAATAAACAAACCTTCTTCCTCTCTTTGCTTTTTAGAGTGCAGCGATTGTATATATTTTATCTGATTTTTACTAATCATTTATTAAACCTAAATTAGTAGGCTATAAATGTAAGTAAACCATTTGACCTACAAACAGGATATTAAAATAATTTTAAGACATGCTGGAAGAGCAGGTCTTGCTGTTTTTTGTTTTTTGTTTTTAATGCTCATCTTTTCTTCCTGTAATGTAAATAGTCATTTGAAGGAAAATGAATATTTACTAAGTAAAAATGCAGTTAAAAATAATGGTACCAACATTGATAAGAGTGACCTCGAGGCATTTATTCGCCAAAAGCCAAACAGAAAAATTTTAAAGTTAGTGCGTTTTCATCTATGGTTATATAACCAGGTTGACCAAAAGAAAATGCTTGAAAAGAAAGAAAAAAGAGACGCGAAATATGATCGGATCAATGCAAAACGAGTAGAAAAAACAAACCGAAAGAATGAGAAAAGACTAAAGGAAGGTAAAACCACTAAAATACCTAATCTTAAAAATAAGGAAAAGGCAACATTTCGTGAAAGCATTATGGAAGCTGGTGAACCCCCGGTTTTATTGGATACGTTTTTAACTAAACTCACTAAAAATCAATTACAGAAATTTGTTTTTTCAAAAGGTTATTTCGATTCTGATGTAAGGGATAGTATTGTTTTGGACGCTAAGAATAAAAGAGCGAAAATTTATTATTCCATCTCCAAATCCAATCCTTATTTTATTAAAAACATTCATTACAAAATTGAAGACCCGCTTATCGAATATTTTATTTTAAATGATACTATTGCTACGCTCATAAAACACAATACTATTTATGATGAAAACATCTTACAAAAAGAAAGAGAACGAATCACAGAAAGTCAATTAAATAATGGATACTTTTATTTTGCACCGGAATATGTTTATTACCTGGCAGACACTAACCTGGTTGGTCAAAACGTAAACGTGACAATTGGTGTAAAAATGTTTTCAAAGTCTTTTAGTGAAACGAATGATTCAGTTGTATATGTGAATCATCCCCGTTTTTATATTGCGAATGTATACGTAATTCCGGAAAATGTTGGAGATTTCAGAGGAAAAGCAAATGATGTTTACATGAAAGATACAGTAGAATACAACGGCTTAAAAATTCTGCATAATAATAAATTGAAATTTCGAAAAAAGGATCTTACGAGAGATATTTCTGTTGCGCCAGGACAACTTTATCAGCAAAATTATTCAGAAGAAACCTACAAAGGAATGACTTCTTTGAAAGTTTTTAAAAGTGTATATATTCAGTACATTAAAAGCCCTTTATTTTCAGATAAGTTGGATTGTTACATTGTTTGTCAGCCTTTAGTGAAACAGGCGACTACTACTGAAATAGAAGGTACTAACACATCAGGTAACTTAGGTATAGCTGGCAGTATTGTATTTCAAAATAAAAACGCTTTTAGAGGCGCTGAATTGGTTGAATTAAAACTGAAAGGTTCTATTACAGCTCAGCAGCAATTTAATGCCACTCAAACTTCCACTAATATCAATGACGTTCGAAATACATTCAATACGATCCAATTCGGACCGGAGTTGAATATTTATTTTCCGAAACCATTGTTTCCTTTTACCTTATTTTACTATAAGAAAAATGCGAACGAAAAAAGATATTTTACCCAGCCAAAAACAGTGTTAAATCTTTCAATAAATTATCAATCAAGACCTGAGTTTAGCCGAACCATTTCAAGTATTTCTTATGGTTTTAAATTTACAAATAATAAAAGATTGTTTGCTTACGAAGTTATTCCTTTAGAAGCGTACATCGTTAAAGCAAAATTGTTTGGAACCTTTCAAACCGATTTGTTAAACTTAAATGATTTCTTTTTATTGAATTCTTTTCAGGATCACATAACTACTTTATCAAAGATCACTGCGACCTATAATAATCAGGGAATTAGTAAGAAAAAAAACCTGATGTATTTAAGAATGAGTATAAGTTCTTCAGGAAATATTTTGCGGGGAATTTATTCTGCTACTGATCAACCGAAAGATGCACAAGACAGGTATTTAATCGCAGGAATTCCATTTTCTCAATTTGTAAAAATTGAGTCCGATTATCGGTTTTATATTAAAGTTAGGAAATTGGGGAAATTAGTCTACCGCTTGGCAGGTGGTTACGGACATCCATTAAAAAATCTTACTACATTGCCGTATGAGCAAAGTTTTTTTGGCGGTGGGCCAAATACCAACCGAGCATGGCGCGCCAGAACATTAGGACCAGGCAGTTATTCCCCTCCAGAAACAGTCACGGCACGATATGATAAAATCGGGAACATTCAAATAGAAACTAATCTTGAATACCGCTTTCATATTTTTAAATCCTTTTTTGGTGCCTGGTTTGTAGATGCGGGTAATATCTGGTTATCGTATATTGATCCCAGTAAACCCAATGGCCAGTTTAAATTAGATAAATTTTATAAAGAAATTGGTGTCGGTTCTGGCTTTGGTTTACGTTATGATTTTAGTTTTTTTGTGTTACGACTGGATGCTGCAGTAAGAGTTTACGATCCGCAGTTTGCTGAGGATAAACGCTTGATTTTAGGTACTCAAACATTAAGAGAAACTTCGTTTTATGCCAACTTTGGTATTGGCTATCCGTTTTAAACGTAATAATAATACTACATTTCTTAAATTTCGTATCTCATCCTGATCTCTCAAAAAAGGTTATCTTTATACCCTTATTTCAAAATTTAATGAGTTTTATACAAGAATTACATAAAAGAAAAACCTTTGCCATTATTGCTCATCCCGATGCCGGTAAAACAACGCTAACCGAAAAATTATTATTATTTGGTGGTGCGATTCAGTCTGCGGGCGCAGTAAAATCAAATAAAATCAAAAAGTCAACCACTTCCGATTTCATGGAAATAGAAAAGCAGAGAGGAATCTCCGTTTCAACTTCCGTTATGGCTTTTGATTACCGTGATTTTAAAGTAAATATTCTTGATACTCCCGGCCACGAAGATTTTGCTGAAGATACTTACAGAACATTATCTGCGGTGGACAGTGTAATTATGGTAATTGATTGTGTGAAGGGCGTGGAACCACAAACAAGAAAGTTATTGGAAGTTTGCCGCATGCGAAACACTCCGGTAATTGTCTTTGTCAATAAAATGGACCGTGAAGGTCAAAGCCCTTTTGATCTTTTAGATGAAATAGAAAAGGAATTAAAGATCAGGGTTCGCCCTTTAACATGGCCAATAGGTATTGGAAAATCTTTTAAAGGGGTTTATAATCTCTACGAAAAAAAATTATCACTCTTCCAAGGGGATAGTAAAACAACGGTTGAAGAAAGTGTTGTACTGAATAATGTGAATGACAAAGAAATTGAAAAGTACATCAGTGAAGATTTCGCTAATCAATTGCGCGATGATATTACATTAATTGATGGCGTGTATGATGATTTTAATAAAGAAGAATATTTAAAAGCCAATGTTAGCCCTGTATTTTTTGGTAGTGCCGTTAATAATTTTGGTATTAAGGAATTGCTTGATTGTTTTGTTGAGATTGCCCCAACACCGCAAGGCAGAGATACGGATGTTGCAGGATATGTTGAACCTGAATTCCCAAAATTCAGTGGGTTTGTTTTTAAAATTCATGCCAACCTGGATCCGAAGCACAGAGATCGTATTGCGTTTTTAAGAATCGTTTCAGGTAAATTTGAACGAAATAAATATTACTATAATGTGCGTGAAGGCAAAGACATGCGTTTTAGTAATCCTACAGCCTTTATGGCACAGCAAAAATCTGTTATTGATGAATCCTTTCCTGGTGATGTAATTGGTTTATATGATGCCGGTAGTTTTAAAATCGGGGATACATTAACAGAAGGGGCTAAGTTTAATTATAAAGGAATTCCAAGTTTTTCACCGGAATTATTTAAATATGTTACCAATCTTGATCCGATGAAAACCAAACAATTGCAAAAAGGCTTAGAGCAATTAACGGATGAAGGAGTAGCACAGTTATTTACAAAGAAAGCAGATGGACGGAAAGTTGTTGGAACTGTTGGAGCTTTACAATTTGAAGTGATACAACATCGTTTGAAATCTGAGTACAACGCATCCTGCGGTTACGACTCGGTTAATTTATATAAAGCGTTGTGGATCGAATGTAACGACAAGAAAAAATTAGAAGAATTTTTAATTGATAAATCCAATCACATTGCCTACGATAAAGAAAACCGTTTGGTGTTTTTAGCAGAGTCTGCCTGGTTATTGGAGATGGCGCAAACTAAATTTCCGGAAATTAAGTTTCATTTAAAGAGTGAGTTTTAA
>JANPOX010000528.1:0-7390 GCA_031428235.1 Bacteroidia bacterium
AGTTTAATACGGTAGTTTACTCCATAGAACATCATTTAGATAATATACTCAACTTTTTTAATAACCGAAATACAAATGCCAACGCTGAATCGTTTAACTCAAAAATAAAAAACTTTAGGGCAAATTTAAGAGGCGTTACTGTTGTAAAATTCTTCCTCTTTAGACTGCAAAAATTATTTGCCTAGCAATTTATCCCCAACTTTTAAATGTGACCCAAAAATTGCCATACCCACTAATTTTATTGTAATATTATTGAATCAAGTGAACTAAGATAAGATTTAGTAAATCTATTCCTTTTTATAATGATCATCAAAAAAAGGCTTGTAGTAACTTACCTGTTTTTTGCGATAAAGCCTTGGAAGATTATCCGCCGAAATAGCCATTATAGTAAACATTTCAAATTTAACCCGTCCTGAAAAAACAGTTTGGTCTTTGCTTAAGTTTTCGATGTATTCAAGCGCCTCTTTTGCATTTTTAAAAGTCTTAATGATTGTAATATGATCAGCACTTCCAAACAAACTGCTGCTGATGTTGAGATCTGCATTACTGTAAAAATTATTGTTGTAATCCGCTAATGAGGATTTGAAAACATTGGAAATTGCGGCATCATCAGGGCAAATAGCAATCACAAAGTGCTGAGCACTTAAATCCAAAGTAAAAGTATCGGTTTGATTTATATTTCCTGCGGAAGTTGCTTCGCTTGGATGTTTCATATTATAAATAACTTCCAGGATATCCTGTGCCTGTTTGGTCACAGGATCTTTAGGATAGTAAATCTGAACTCTTTTCAAAGCAGATTCAAGTGAATCAGCACCTTTTAATTTACCGATACACATCGCTTTAATGAACGCAAATTTTGGCGCATAGTCGTTTTTACCAAATTTAACTTCAGACTCACTACATTTAGCATAAGCACTGCTATAATTGTCGAGGCTATAATCATTGTAAGTATCAGTGTAAAACAATTCTACTTCTCCCTTTTGCGCATTCTTATCAGACACATAATTTGGGTTTTTAATGATTTGAGCATACTCACTGGTAGGATACTCATTCAATATTTTATTTTTATAAAAGTCGGCTTGAGATTTGTTTTTTATATCAGTGAAAATACGGTACAACTGAAAATACACAGCTAGTTTATATTTATGATCTGCATAGCGGTTATTTAATTCTTCGAAAGACGAAATTGCTTTTTTATTATTATTTAATTCATCTTTATAGGTGCTGGCCAAATTATAGTAAGCATCCACAATTGTTTTATCAGATTTTCTCATTAAAGAATCCGATAATGGTAAATCTACCAGGTAGTACTCTACCGTTTTTTTATCTGTTACCGTTTTTGTTTTGCCGCCCTTAGTTGCCAGTGTCAGCGTGTCTTCTCCATCCGGTTCATTAGGATTTTGGCTTTCAAACGTTAATGCTTTCTGACTTCTTCTCCAGTTGTCTTCTAACTTCCTGTTTCCCCATTTTTTTATGAAATCATTAACACCAAAACTCAGCGTTGTTTGATTATAAAAATACCAGTCGCCTTTTGTTCCATTACTTATATTGGGTAAACCATTATTTGGAATACCAGCAGGAGTGTTTGATGGGTTTTCATTTTGCGCTTGAAGAGCTTCAGCCTCTTCTTTTTTACGTTCTTCTTCTTCTTCCAGTTTTTTGATCATCTTTTCGACGAAACGGGTTCTATCGGCCTCAGTCATTTTTGCAATTCGTTGTAAACTGTCTTCTCGCTGTATAGTTCTGATATAACCGATCAATGTTTCTAATGTTTCTTTTCTTTTGCTGATGATCGCATAGTCTTTATAGTCTTTTGGCAGTGTAATCATGGTACTGTCGTAATAACCACCGGCGGCAGTATAATTAGCCTGTTCGAAACTAAGTTCACCTAACTTCAAATAAGATAGCGCTTTTTGTTTTGGATTTTGCGTACTGTTTTTAACGGATAATCTGTAATTTGCAAAAGCTTGAGTTTCGTTATTTTCCTTTTCATAAATTTCACCAAGCGTATAATAGATAACATCAAGGTATTCGGCATTCTTCACATCCCTTGTCATTTTTAATAATTCACGCTTTAACTTTGCGATATTGCCTGATTTTAAATCCACCAAGCGCGCTTGTTTCATTTTTGCGTGAAATACAAGATCATATTCTGGTTTCAGGTCTATTACTTTTTTATAATACTGAATTGCTTTTTTGTTTTCTTTTTTCTCTTCATACAACTGGGCTAATATAAACGAGTAGCGCGCCTTTGTTTTTTTTGAGGGTTTACTTTTTATTCCTGAAACAAGTTTATACCTTGATTTAGTGCCTTTGGAATCTCCGCCTTTAAGGGCGCTCAATAAAGCTGTTTCAGCCTCCTTGTACATTCCTCTTTTCATGTAATAATCTGCTTGTACAGCAGGCAATTCCTTTTTAGCGTATTTCGATATTTTTTTATCTTCTTTTAATAAACTGATGATTGGTTCAGCTTGAGAAGGAGCGCCTATTTCATTGTAAGAACGTGCCAACCATATCAAGGCTTTATATTTGTCCCTTGATTTATAACTCCTGATCACATATTCAAAAGCTTCGATGCCCGAGAAAAATTCTCGTTTATAAAAGTGAGAAATACCAATTACGTTCCAGTTATTATCGATCCATCGTCCGGCAGTAGTAATTTCATTGTTTTTCTTATCCTTAATAGTGTGCCGCTGTATGGTATTAGAAGATTTTTTAATAGCCTTATCAAACTCAGGAAAAGTAGCTTTAACTGTTTCATTATTGGGTACTAAAAATACTGGAAGAAAGCGGTCGTAATCATACTTGTAGCTACTTACTATTTTATCTTCCCCTTCTTTAATGCTTTCGGTTGCGTAGTAATAACCGTTGTACCGTGCCGTCAGGTTATGATAACCCCTGTGGATAAAGGTATTTTTATTGGTTTTACAGCCTGATAAGAGGATTAGAAAAACAAAGCAGGAAAATATATATGTGTGTTTAGATTTCAAAAATTAGGTGCAAAAATTAGCTAATAACGTCAAAATCGTAAATTTAGTATATTTTTGTGTCGAACCTATGCCTGAAACCAAAAATAGTCGTTGGAAAATATTTACTAATCAGTTACGGAATAAATACCGCTTGGTGATTTTAAATGATGACTCTTTTGCAGAAAAATTTTCGTTGCGTCTTTCACCTATGGGATTGATTATTTTGTTAGGTTCTGTAACTATTGTAATGACGGCATTAGTAATTAGTTTAGTTGCCTTTACCCCTTTCCGTGAATATATACCGGGTTATGGTAATGTAAATGACCGAAAAGATATCATTAGGCTTAACTCTAAGGCAGATTCTCTTGAAAACACCTTGGTATCAAGAGATTGGTATATCAATAATCTATTAAATGTGTTTTCAGGTAAAACGGAGGGTAAACCATCAAAGCCCGCTAGAGATTCTACAGGGAAATATGCTAAAACTGATATAAAACCCAGTGAGCAGGATCTGAAACTCCGCACGGATATAGAAACCAACCAATTAGCTTCAACCAGCGATAAGGTTTCTGCTAATAAAATAAATACGCTGAGTAATTTCTTTTTTTTCACTCCTTTAAAAGGAATCATCACTACATCCTACAACCTTAAAGAGGAGCATTTTGGTGTTGATATAGTATCTAAAGAGAATGAGCTGATAAAAGCTACACTAGACGGTACAGTAATATTTGCAGGATTTACCTCTGATGATGGCTATGTTATACAATTGCAACATAATAATAATCTCACCAGTATTTATAAACACAACTCTAACCTTTCAAAAAAAACCGGGGATTATGTAAAAGCCGGGGAGCCAATAGGTGTTATTGGAAATACTGGCGAAAATAGCAAAGGCCCGCATCTTCATTTTGAATTATGGCACAATGGATTTGCTATTAATCCACAAGATTATGTGGTGTTTTAGCGAGTTCACTTTTATTTTAAGCGGAGTTCGTCTAAAATTCAAAAAAAGTTTCGCTTTTGCCAATTAATCCATACATTTGCACCCGAATTTTAAAGCGTAAAACCATCTTTTTCGAAATGACTACTATAATTAATACAAATAAGAAGTTCTGGAGCATTTGTTTATTGGTATTTGCTCTTTTCATAGGATTCTCAAATAGTTTATTGGCGTCTGAGCCTCAGGAAGCTGCAAGTGAACAAGCGCATGACGATGCAACTTCACTTGGACATGAGTCCACAGGGCCGGTAGACATTACTCAGGTTGCTTTTGAACATATTTTGGATTCTCATTCCTGGCATTTTTGGGGTGAAGGTCATGATGCTGTTTCAGCGCCATTGCCGGTTATTTTAAAAGCAAATAATGGAATAGCTTGTTTCATGTCTTCTGAATTTCATCACGATACACAGGGAACTGTAGTGGTTGAGAAAAACGGTGAGCGCTTTGTTAATTTTGAAGAAAAAATTTATTATGCGAATGAAGTTCCAAATGAATATGGTCAGTATGTAACATTGACAGTTGAAGAAAAAGAAGTGTCCGTTACTAACGCAACGCCTCTGGATTTTTCAATTACTAAAAACGTTACTCAAATGTTTATTTCAGTTGCGTTATTAGTTTGGTTATTTTCTTCAATTGCTAATGCATATAAAACTCAGGGAGTAACTTCAGCACCAAAAGGAAAACAATCTTTCTTTGAGCCATTAATTGTTTTTGTGCGCGATGATATCGCTAAAGGCAATATTGGATCTACTTCTGATAAATACGTCCCTTATTTACTGACTGTTTTCTTTATGATCCTGGTAAATAATGTTTTTGGCTTAATTCCAATAGGCGCTAACCTAACCGGAAATATTGCGTTTACTTTAGTTTTATCTGTAGCAACTTTAATTATCACTAATATTAATGGTAACAAAAATTACTGGTCTCACATATTTCTTCCTCACGCACCTAAAGCCATCTGGCCAATTTTAATCCCTATTGAGATTGTTGGAATAATCACCAAGCCATTTGCTTTAATGATACGTTTGTTCGCAAACATTACAGCGGGACACATCATTGTAATTTCATTGGTTGGACTAATCTTCGTATTTAAAACTATTTATATTGCGCCAGTTTCAGTAGCCTTTGCTTTATTCATTGATGTGTTAGAGTGCTTAGTTGCATTTTTACAGGCCTATATCTTTACCATGTTAACTGCTTTATTTATCGGATCAGCTGTGGCGGATCATAACGGTGATGGTATGCACACGGAAGATGATGATAAGTTGGTAGCAGGACATTAAGATTTTAAATAACAATTAATAACCAATAAAAACAAAAACAAATGACAGGTAGTATCGCAGCAATCGGAGCAGGCTTAGCAGTAATAGGCGCTGGTATCGGTATCGGACAAATTGGTGGACACGCAATGGATGCCATTGCACGTCAGCCAGAAGCTACGGCAAAAATTCAAACAGCTATGATCATCGCAGCAGCCCTTGTAGAAGGTGTTGCATTATTCGGTGTAGTAGTTGCTTTAATGTCGAAGTAGTCTTCAACAAACAAACTAAAGCTTTAACGGTTGGTTAAAGCTTTAGTTTAAATTATTTTTATTAGCCCTTCGACTCCGTTCAGGGTGACAAAACAAAAAAAGGAACAACTAAAAACAATATAAAATGAACTTATTTATTTTAGCAAGCTTAATAGAGCCAGCAGTAGGTTTAATATTCTGGACAACCATTACCTTTATTTTATTATTGGTATTGTTGGGAAAATTTGCCTGGAAACCAATTTTAGCTGCAATTAAAACACGCGAAAAAGGAATTGAAGATGCTTTAGCGAGTGCTGAAAGAGCTTTAAACGATATGCGTGAGTTGAATTCAAACAACGAAAAAAGTTTGACAGAAGCTCGTGCCGCCCGCGATATTTTAATGAAGGAAGCGCGTGAAATGAAAGATGTTATTATTGCTGAAGCAAAAGTTAAATCACAAGCTGAAGCTGATCGTATTATGTCTTCTGCGCGTGAGCAAATCACCAACGAAAAAAATGCAGCGGTTGCTGAATTGAAAGATCAGGTTGCCACTTTATCAATTGAAATTGCAGAAAAAATTTTACGCTCTGAGTTGTCAAGCGATGAAAAACAAAAAGCATTAGTAAACAACTTAATGAAAGACGTAAACCTTAACTAATCATGATAGTTGCTTCAAGATACGCTAAATCATTACTTGACCTGTCAGTTGAAAAAGGCCAGTTAGAGGCTGTTTATGCTGATATGCTGCAGGTAAAAGATGTTTGCGAAAATTCACGGGAGTTCATTAATTTTTTGAATAGTCCCATCATCAAATCTGATAAAAAGATTTCTACTATCAAGGCTGTTTTTGAAGGCAAGTTCAATGCAATCACTTCCGGATTTTTAACGATAGTTGCTACTAAGAGAAGAGAATCTGTGATTCCCGAAATGGCAACTAGTTTTATTGAGCAATACCGATCTCATAAAAATATTTTAACGGCAATAGTAACATCAGCTAAAGGACTTGATGAGGCTACCCGACAAAAAGCACTGGAGTTGGTAAAATCCCAGTTAAGTGGAGAAGTTGAATTAGTAGAGAAAGTGGACGCTAATATTATTGGCGGTTTTATTTTGAAAATTGGGGATAAGCAACTGGATAAATCAGTAGCACGCCAATTATCAAACTTGAAAAAAGAATTAACAAATAAAGCATTAAATTAATAATAAAACCATATACAAATGGCAGAAGTAAAACCAGCAGAAGTATCTGCAATTTTAAGACAACAGTTATCGGGTTTCAAATCGGAATCGGAATTAGAAGAAGTTGGATCTGTATTACAGGTAGGTGATGGTATCGCCCGTATTTACGGTTTATCTAAAGTTCAATCAGGTGAACTGATCGAATTTGAAACAGGTTTACAAGGAATTGTATTAAACTTAGAAGAAGATAATGTTGGAGCTGTATTATTAGGCGCAAGTACTGGCATTAGCGAAGGTTCTTCTGTAAAACGTACCGGACGTATTGCTTCTATCAATGTGGGCGAAGGAATGTTAGGTCGTGTTATCGATACTTTAGGAAATCCAATTGATGGTAAGGGACCAATTCAGGGCGTTACTTATGAATTGCCTTTAGAGCGTAAAGCACCGGGTGTAATTTACCGTCAGCCGGTTACTGAGCCATTACAAACAGGTATCAAAGCAATTGATGCGATGATTCCAATTGGCCGTGGTCAGCGTGAGTTGATTATTGGTGACCGTCAAACAGGCAAAACCACTGTTGCATTGGATACCATCATTAACCAAAAAGAATTTTACGATGCAGGTAAGCCTGTATACTGTATATATGTTGCGATTGCTCAAAAAGGTTCTACTGTAGCAAACGTTGTTCGTACATTAGAAGAAAATGGTGCAATGGCTTACACAGTAGTGGTT
>JANPOX010000529.1:0-4907 GCA_031428235.1 Bacteroidia bacterium
GGAAGCAAAGATTTTAGTAAACAATTCATGTTCAGGCATGGGGTTCCAACAGCTAAATATAAAAGTTTTACAAAAGACAATATAAGTGAAGGAGCTGCATTCATAGATTCATTAGAGCCGCCTTATGTATTGAAGGCTGATGGGTTAGCAGCTGGTAAAGGAGTGTTAATCATTGAGGATGCAGCAGAAGCAAAAACAGAATTGCAAAATATGATACTGAATGCCAAGTTTGGCAATGCAGGAAATACGGTTGTGATTGAAGAATTTTTAAAAGGTATTGAATTATCGGTATTTGTTTTGACTGATGGAAAATCATATAAAATATTACCTGCAGCTAAAGATTATAAACGCATTGGAGTAGGGGACACTGGTTTAAATACAGGCGGAATGGGTGCAGTAAGCCCGGTGCCATTTGCGGATGAAGCATTTATAAAAAAAGTAGAAGAAAAAATTGTGAAGCCAACCATTGAAGGTTTGTTGAAAGATGGCATTGATTATCGCGGATTTATTTTTATTGGATTAATGAATTGTGATGGAGAACCTAGTGTAATTGAATATAATTGCAGAATGGGTGATCCTGAAACTGAAGTGGTGATTCCGCGTATTGAATCGGATTTTTTAGATTTACTACAAGGGGTTGCAACACAAACATTGCACGAAAAACAATTTAGTGTTACCACAGACATTGCTACTACGGTTGTATTAGTTTCAGGTGGCTACCCTGAAGATTACGAAAAAAATAAAGTGGTCACAGGACTTGATGCCATTAAAGATAGTCATGTATTTCATTCAGGAACAACTCTTAAAAATGATACCGTAGTTACTAATGGCGGCCGCGTATTTGCGGTGACCTCTTTCGGTAAAACCATGGAAGAAGCAGTTGCAAAAAGTTTTGTAGCCGCCGAAACAGTATCTTACGAAGGAAAATATTACCGCAATGATATTGGAAAGGATTTGATGAATTGGAAGGATTAACTCCTTTAGGTTTTTTGAACAGACTACTCTTGTTATATAAAACACAATATATAATTATACAGAGTTTAAGTATTTGCCTGTAATATATATAATTAGAGTATTAAGTAATTTTATCGTTTGCAGATGGAATTACCAATTCATTTAAATATTTCTGGAGTATTAGAAACGATTTACCAGGTGTATGGTTATGATTTTAGGCAATACGCTGAAGCTCATATCGAGCGACGGATTGCGAACCGCATGGTTTTGTCAGAGCTAAAGAATTATTCTGAGGTTATTGATAAAATTAAAAATGACCAAAATTTCGCAGCCTTATTATTACAAGATCTTTCAATCCCGGTAACACAAATGTTTAGGGACCCTTTATTTTACAAATCGTTACGGGAGAATGTAATTCCGCTTTTACAAACTTATCCGTTTATTAAAATTTGGCATGCCGGATGTTCTACGGGCGAAGAGGTGTATTCCATGGCAATTATTTTGCAGGAAGAAGGTTTATATAAGAAAACAATTATTTACGCCACAGATTTTAATCAAACTGTTTTAAATAAAGCACAGGAAGGAATTTATCCATGCAGTCTGATGAAGGATTATGCTGCTAGTTACGAATTATCCGGTGGGAAGAAATCTTTTTCTGATTATTATAACTCTAGTTATGAGTACGCGATCATGAATCAATCACTAAAAAAAAATATTGTTTGGGCCAACCATAACCTTGTAACAGATAATGTTTTTGCTGAGGTTCATATGATCTTCTGTAGAAATGTGCTCATTTATTTTAATCCCATCTTGCAAAATAAAGTGCAACAACTTTTTTATGACAGTCTTGTCAGTGGAGGCGTTTTATGTTTAGGTTCAAAAGAGAGTTTACGATTTACTGAGATAAGTGAATTGTATAATGAGTATGATGCGAAACGGCGTATCTTTAAAAAGAAATATTAACGATTAATGACTTACGATGCAATAGTAATTGGTGTTTCTGCCGGCGGATTAAATGCATTAAGAACCCTATTTTCTATTTTGCCAAAAGATTTTAAAATCCCTATAATCATTGTTCAGCATGTAAGTGCAAATTCAACTGGTGAATGGATAAAGTTTATAAATAACAAAAGTCCTCTTCATTTGAAGGAAGCAGATGAAAAAGAAAAAATAAAAAATAGTTATGCCTATTTCGCCCCCCCTAATTATCACTTATTGATTGAAAAAAATCATACTTTCTCTTTAACAACGGATGAACGTGTAAATTTTTCCAGGCCCTCGATTGATGTCCTTTTTGAATCGGCTGCAGATGTATATCAGTGTAATTTAATAGGTGTAATTTTAACGGGTGCAAATAAAGATGGAACTGCTGGCTTAAAAAAAATAAAGGATGCCGGGGGTTTAACTATTGTGCAGGACCCAGCAGATGCAGAAGTGCCTTATATGCCTGAATCTGCTATTACGATAAGGCCAGATTATATTCTGACTTTGAACGAAATTGCAGAGATGCTACTCTATTTAAATTCCGAGAATAATCAATGAGAATAACAATTAAAAATAAATTGTTTATCGGATTCACTATTATTTTAGTGCTCTTGGTTTCTATGCTATTTTTTGTCGTCAAAAAAATATCGGATTCTAATGTGCGAACAAATCATATGGTAAATATATCAGTAAAAAAAATCAGTCTTAGCCATGAGATTTTAATTGCTGTGTTAAATGCCGCCCGATATGAAAAAAATTTGATTTTAGAAAAAGATAGGACAAGAAAAAATTTTTATAAAGAACAAATATATAAAAATCTGATTTTGGCTGAAAATAAGATCAGTTCGTTGGATGGCATGCTTAATGGAGCAGGTAAGGAGCTATTGAATGAGTTTACCACAAACTGGTTTCATTACCGAACTGATTTGGATGAGCTAATCTATTTAACATCAAAAAACGAGAATGAAAAAGCTTTTAAAATCTCAATTGAAAAGGGCTTGGTAGTAAGGGAGAAATCAATTACTATTTTAAATAAGCTCATTGATGAAAATGAGTTAAATATGTTTTATGATAAAAATAAAAACGAGAAAAATTACGCCGACACAAAAACGTTAATAATCGTCTTAATTGGAATAAGTATTTTTTTATGCGGCCTCTTATCTTATTGGATAATCCGAAGTATTACAAAAAGAATACAGATGGTAAGCGAAGAAGCTGAAAAAATTGCTAGTCGTGAATTTGAATATGCAGATTATAAAGATGGCATTGATGATGAAATGAAACCAATCTTTGATTCTTTAATAAATGTGAATAGAAGTTTTATTGAAATCACTGAAAACGCTAATGCGGTTGCTTCCGGTGATTTTTCCTTAGATATAAAGCCACGCTCAGAAAAAGATATTTTGGGTAATTCACTTCGGATGATGACACAATCTTTGCGTCAAAAAACAGAAGCCAATGAAATGCATAATTGGGTTGTTTCGGGGCAAAATCAATTGCATGAAAAACTAAGAGGTGATCTTACGTTGAATGATTTGTCATCTGGTGTGATAGAGTTTTTAAGTATTTACCTAAAGGCGAAATTTGGTGTTATATGGCTTTTTAATGAAAAAAATCATCAATATGATTTGTGCGAACATTTTGGATTTTTATCTAATGATGTCCTTAAAAATGTATTCTCTGTTAATGAATTGCAAATTATTCAAACTTCAAGGTCTCAAAAATTAAGGTTGCTAAAAGACCTATCGGAGTTTCAAATGGAATTTTATTTGAATGAATTAAAAGTAGTTCCAAAACAAATTTTGACTGTGCCATTTATATTTGAAGGCAAAACTTTAGGTATAATGGAATTGGATAAGATTTCGGATTTCTCAGATAATGAATTGGAATTAGTGAGAATTGTGGTGAATAGCATTTCTATTTCTATTAATTCTGCATTGGCAAGAAAACAGATACAGGAGTTATTAATTGAAACGCAGGCTAAAACCCAGGAGATTTTATATCAGCAAAATGAACTAAAACAAATGAATGAAGAGCTTCAGGTTCAGCAAGAGGAATTAAGGCAAATGAATGAAGAATTAGAAGAACAGTCGCAGGGTTTAAAGCATCAAAAAGAAGAATTGCAGATTACCAACGAGGAATTGGAGGAACAAACACTCGCACTTGAATTAAAGAATAAAGAGGTTGTTGCAGCTAAGAACGATATAGAATATAAAAAGAAACAAATTGAAATGAGCAGCAAGTATAAGTCAGAATTTCTTGCAAATATGTCTCATGAGTTAAGAACTCCCTTAAATAGTTTGTTGATACTTTCAAAGAATTTAGTAGATAATAAAAAACAAAATCTTGATGAAGACCAGATCGAAAGCGCTAAAATTATATACAAAAGCGGCAGTGACCTTTTACTATTAATTAATGAAGTGCTTGATCTTTCAAAAATTGAGGCGGGTAAAATGTCTCTTATTATTGAAAAGGTTGATATTGAAAGTTTTATTAAAAATCTTCTACGAGGTTTCAATTTACAGGCTGAACAAAAAGGCCTTGAATTAAATCACTTTATTGATAAAAATATACCTGAATTTATTAAAACGGATGCCCATCGTTTAAACCAGATTCTTAAAAACCTGCTGTCAAATGCTATCAAATTTACTGATAAGGGAAAAGTAGATTTAAGTGTGAGTAAATATTCAGATGAAAAATTGATAATAAAAGTAACCGATACCGGGATAGGAATTGAAAAGGAAAAACAAAGAGCTATTTTTGAGGCTTTTCAACAAGCGGATGGCACTACCTCCAGAAGGTATGGTGGAACGGGTTTAGGGCTTTCCATATCAAGACAATTAGCACGATTGTTGGGTGCTAAAATTAATGTTGAGAGTATCCCGGATCAAGGATCAGTATTTTACTTGATTGTTCCAATAGAAATTGATGTAGTGCTGCCTGTGCCTGATGATGTCCCTTCAAAGTAT
>JANPOX010000530.1:0-6956 GCA_031428235.1 Bacteroidia bacterium
TTGTAAAAATTATACCATCGATAAGGATGACGCCTGGGCAATAGTTTATAAAACAATTTATAAAATAGCCGGGGTTGGTACTAAGTACACATTTGAAAATGAACAAAAACGTTCTGGCTTTATTTTTAAAACACATATCAACTTTTTGCGCAATTATTTCAGGGATAACAAATCGTTTGAAAAAAATAACCGGGAAGTTGAATTACATGAAAATTTTGCTGATAAAGAACCGGATGTGAATCCAACTCAGAACCTGCCCTTAACTGTTCTGCAACAGGAATTGGAAAAGCTAGAAGACTGGCAGCGCATCCTTTTATTGATGCGCGGACAGGATATGCCTTACAGTAAAATTGCAGAGTTCGTTAAAAAACCGGAGAGCCAGTTAAAAGTGTATTACGCAAGATTAAAAAAACAATTAACTGAAAATGTCAATGCCGAATTAGAAAAAATTAATACAACACAACATGTCAACCAATAATAAACATAAGGTTTCTGAAAAAGAGCTCGATAACCTGCTGGGTCAAGCCTTTTTAAATTTAGATTTTAATAATCCTAAAAACCAAGAACTTATGGAAACAATTTCAAACCAGGTGTTGCCTACTCACCCCATCAATACAGGATTCATTAATAAAGCATTTTTTACAAAACTTGCTATTTTGGCATTCATCATTGCCACCTCAAGCTTTATCTATTTCAATTATTTAAAAAACAACGATAAGCCTGGCGCTATTCAAAATACAAACACCACTACAGTAACAACTATTAATTCAAAACAGAACATACAAACAGAACAACAAACAACTGCATTAGAAAATCTGAGAAACAAATCCGAATCAAAACAAGGAACGGCAACTACAGTTTATGAACCGATCCAAAAAGAAGAACCTGTTTTGAATGAACCATCAAAACACCAACTACCTCTTATTGTTTATAATGTCGGTGGAAATAAAATAAAACAGGATGATACCAATTATGTATTCCCAAAACTGACTGAAAAAGAAATCAAAGAAACAAAAAGACAAAAAGACAAAATGACAACCTTGTTATTGAAGCAAAGCAAAGATAGGTATGCTTTAATTATCCCAAAAGCCGCTAATTCTGTTATGAGCAACATTGAAGATTCGACTGCCCAATTTTTTATGCAAAACACAGAAGTAAGCAATTTAGAATTTAGAACATTTCTATTTGACTTATTAATAAATGGCGATAAAGAAGCATTTTTAAAAGCAAAACCTCACCAGGAGCTATGGCTGAACGCCCCAGGACATGCGAAAAAAATGGAAATGAAAGAAAATTACTTTTCGGACAAACGTTATAACGACTACCCCGTGGTGAATATAACTCCTGAAGGCGCTGAACTGTATTGTAAATGGCTTTGTAATATGTCACTTCCGCGATATACAAACATAACAGCAAGGCTTCCTTATGAAAATGAATGGATGAAAGCAGCTAAAGGCAAAGACGAAAAGGCAATCTATCCATGGCCGGGAGATTCCATTCAAAACAAAAACGGTTGTCACCTGGCAAATTTTTGTCTACAAAAACAAAGTGACAAGTTAAGAGCTAACCTGAAATGCACGCCTAAAAATAAAATAGCTTATGCATCCGCAGAATTTATGCTTGGTGATTCAATGATGACCACGAAAGTTTTTTCTTATAATCCAAATGATTTTGGTGTTTATTGTATGGCTGGAAATGTGGCAGAAATGGCCTATGATAATAAAACAAAAACTGTCATCACTAAAGGCGGAAGCTGGAACAGTGATTTTGAACATTGTAAAATAAATAGCAAAGAAGAACTTAGTGGACCAATAAAAGCAAACTCCATGACAGGGTTCAGGCCGGTTTTTAAAATTACGCAGACATATTTATTTGGTTCAGCTGCGAGAGAAAATCCTGAAACAGGTTTACCAACCTTAACAATAGAAGAAATTAGCAGTACAGAAAAGCAGAAGAAAAAAATGATAGACGCCCTCGTCAAAGTAAATAAGGACAAATATGCTTTTATTCCAATGGGTTCCTGTCAATATAAAAATGAAATGGTATCTGTTCAACCATTTTACATGAGAACAACAGAGATCACTAACCTGGAATACAGAATTTTTATGATGGATCTACTGTCAAGCGGCAGAACGCAGGACTATATGATTGCCAAACCAGATCAAAATATGTGGAAAAATAAATTTCCTTATAGCTATAATGATCCGATGGTAACTTTATATTTTTCTCATCCGGCTTATGATGAATACCCTGTTGTGAATATATCCCGAAAAGCGGCTCAACTCTATTGCGACTGGTTGACTATGGAGACCAATAAAGTTTTGAAGGAAACAGATAAACCGCTTATGAATGATGTAAGGATTCCGGATGAATACGAATGGGCTCTGGCGGCAAGCAATGGAAAGAACAGTGTAAAATATGCCAACGGACAGGAATCTTTAAAAGACAGCAAAGGCAAATATGAAGTCAATTACATGTGTTTTTCAAAAGAAGAATGTCGCTATGATTCTGTGTTGTATTTATATGTTCCAAAAAAAGTAGTGAGTAAAGATAAAAAATTTCAAGCGGCTTTTACAGATGACGGCGCTTTTCATACGGCCTATACACAGAGTTATAAAGCAAATAGTTATGGCCTATATTGCATGGGCGGAAATGTCTCTGAAATGATAATTAGCCATACAACCAATAAACCTGAAACAAAAGGTGGCAGCTGGTACAGTTGTGATTACTTCTTAGAAATCGACGCGGATGACGAATACAAAGGCGAAGTAAAAGCATCGCCATTAATTGGTTTCAGACCAGTGTTTACCGCACAAAAAGATTAAGAGATAATCACAAAAATAAGAGGCCTCATATTCTAATGATTATGAGGCCTCTTTGTAAATAGATGACTAATTATTTACTTAAAACAATACGTTTAATGACGCTTTGTTTATCAGAACCAATCTTTACAAAATAAACGCCATTATTTAATTTACTAAGGTCAATGTTTTTGTAGTTTCCGTTCATGCTTTCTTCCAATACTATTTGACCCATTGCATTTAAAACCTGAATCTGGCCTGATTCTTTAAGCATTGAAGAATTCACAATGTATAAAGCACCGCTACTTGGATTTGGATACACATTCCATCCGTTATCATTAGCTAGTTGAGTGTAAATTCCGGTGATGGTTTCAATAGTATTAATAGCAGTGTTGGTTATAACTGGGGCATTGAAATCAAAATAAATATTAGCAGTGTTTTTGATTTGTGTTCCGGGTGTATTGTTAGCGGTTCGTTTAATGCGGTACTGGATGTATCCGTGACTTGCAGGCTCATTCGTGCCGCTATCTAATAACATGATGTTATTGAATTTCCAGCGTAATACATTTCCAGGCAAAATATCAATATTGTAGTTATGGCTTGCACCAAGCATTTCAAAAGTGTTGACGTTTACATTAGAAGATAAAGTGTCGCTCACCATAATATTTACCGCAGGACCATTTCCTGTATTCTGAAAACGAATCAGGTAAGTTAAATCAGTTACAGACGTTGCGATATCGCCTGTTGCGCCAACACCGATAGGATTAGGTGTTTTATCATTAGGGTCATAGGAACCTGTAACCATTCGGGTATAACAATAAGAGTTGTCTAATGGATTAAAGTCTGCAATCGTAGGCTGTGCATAGGCACAACTTGTAAACATACTTCCCAGCGGTGTACTCAGTGGAACGGTAAATTGAATACTGAAAGAGGTGCTGTAATTGTTGGTATAATTTAAATTAGTGAAGTTCCACATCACAGTGTCACCGGAAAGTGTATAGGTTGCCGGAGAAACCATAGTAATGTTAGGAATAAAAGCAGAAGGCAAAACCGCTTTAAAAATTCCTGAACCATTCACGTTATTTTGATTTAATAAAGTATAGTTCATACCACAAACAAATCCGGGAATAATGCCCCCACTCCATGATGAAACTTTCAGATCCGGTTGAGTTGATGAATTAAAGCCCGCAGATAAACTGTTGTTATATGAGTTGGGTGTGCCAGAATTGATAGCTGTAGTGATGGTGGTGGTACAGGTAGCAACAATTCCACCATAGATATTGCCTATTGATAAAGAATAAGTGCCATAAGGCAGATTACTGATGATATAATCTCCGGATTGATTTGTGTAGCCGTAACGGTTTCCAGGGTTTGCAATTACGAATCCGTTGATCCAGTTATTATCACCACTGTTTTTTATACAATCAGCGTTGTTATCGATGTATACATTTCCGTTGATGGATCCGCAATTAATACCAATTGCAGAAATAGAATCCCCGTAAGTCATACAGTTCATTCCTGCATCAAAAACGGTTACACTGTAATAATTAGACATCAAGTTCGTTAAGTCCTGCGTGGTGGCTCCAGTGTTCCATTGATAGGTAAAGGGTCCTGGATTACTTCCGCCTATAGACAAATCAATCGCGCCATCTCCCGAATATAAACAGGTTTCATTATAGTTAGTTAGTGTAGTTGTTACTCCTGATAAAGTGCCGGTACCTGTAGAGTTTACCACAGTAGTTGCTGCAGAGTTACAGCCATTAGCATCTATAACAGTTACTGTATAAACTCCGGGACATAAACCTTGCATAAATGGAGTAGTTTGTCCCATTGGAGACCAACTATAAGTAAAAGGTTGTGTCCCTCCATTAACCATCGCAAATACAGATCCGTCACAAGTGCTGCCACAAGACACATTAGTAGCATTAGTAAATACATTTAAAGGATTTGGTTGAGTTACCATAAATACCGAAGAAGTTGTAGCCGTGGACGCATCTGCAACGATTACGGTGTAAGATCCTGCACATAAATTGGAAAGATTGCTCATGGAAGTAAAAGTGCCTGTCACTGATGTTGGCATCAAGGTATAAGTATAAGGCATAGAGCCACCGGAGGCTGTTAGGTTAGCCGAGCCGTTGCATTGTCCGAAACAAGTGACATTTTGAATTGTTACCGTGGAGGATAATTGTGCCGTTGAAGCCAAATAACTCAGACATATCGAAATAAAAAGTAAAGTTTTTTTCATATTAATAATTTTAATGAAGCGAATATAAAGCAATTAACTTTTCAGCTAAGCGCTATTTAGTGAAAGGCTATTTTGAATGAGTTAAATTTATTTGCTCAACACAATTCGTTTAATTGAACTTTGTTTGTCAGAAACCAGCTTCACGAAGTAAACACCATTAGAAAGCTTAGTAAGATCCAGAGTTTTGTGATTGGCACTGGTGCTTTCTTCATATACCGATTGTCCAAAAGCATTAACTATTTGAATATGTAGTTTAGTCTCAGGTGCAATGGTGTTGTTGATCAGATTCAATAAACCAGTACTTGGATTTGGATATACCATCCATTGGTCTTCAGTAATATTTTGAGATTTAATTCCGGTGATGGTTTCGATGGTATTAATAGCAGTGTTGGTAATGACAGGTGCATTGAAATCAAAATAAATGTAAGCCGTATTTTTGATTTGCGTTCCCGGAGTATTGTTGTTTGTCCGTTTAATACGATACTGAATATAACCATGACTAGCGGGCTCGTTACTACCACTATCGGCTAACATGATGTTATTGAATTTCCAACGCAATACATTTTCGGGCAAAATATCAATATTGTAGTTATGGCTTGCACCAAGCATTTCAAAGGTGTTAACATTTACATTAGAAGATAAAGTATCTGTTACTTTAATATTGACAGCAGGCCCATTCCCGGTATTTTGAAAACGAATGAGATAAGTTAAATCAGTTACACTGGCTGCAATATCTCCGGTCGAACCAATACCAATAGGATTAGGTGTTTTATCATTAGGATCATAGGAGCCGGTTACCATTCTTGTATAACAATAGGTATTATTGGATGGATCAAAGTCGCCAATAGTAGGTTGGGCATTAATGCATGTAGAGAAAGTGCTTCCCAGGGGAGTCGTTAAAGGAACTGTAAAATTGATCTGGAAAAATTGCGAGCCACCGGCGTTTGTTATATTTGAAAAGTTCCAGATCACAGTGTCACCTGAAATTGTGTAGGTAGCTGGTGTTCCGGACATTATATTCGGAATGAACGAAGCCGGCAAAATTGCTTTGTATGATCCAGTGGCCGGTATGTTGTTCAAATTGTGTAATGAGTACCCAACAAAACATACGAAACCAGGAATAATACCATTAGAAAATGCAGATACAGTAAGATCGGGTAGAGTAGCAGGAATATATTCCCGTGCAAAATTCTTATTAATAGAATTAGGTGTCGTCCCATTAATTGTAGCAGTGTGAGAAGTATTGCATGTTGCTAAAAAATAAAGATTATTTGTATTTGCAGTAATTGTATAAGTACCATAAGGCAGATTGACCGTATAATTTCCAACGGGATTTGTATGGCCTAAGAAGTTACCGGGAGTTACCATAATTTGAACGTTACCCAGATTGTTATCACCGGCATTCTTGATGCAATTACTGTTATTGTCTGCATATACATTTCCGGAGATAGTTCCGCAATTAACGCCTGAAGCACTTATAGTATCTTTGATGGTTACACAATTACCCAAACCATCTGTAACACCTAACCAATACACACCGGATATAACATTTGCGATATCCTGTGTAGAAACTCCGTTACTCCATGAGTAAGTAAAAGGCCCCGGATTAGTTCCTGTAATAGATACGTCTATAGCGCCATCTCCTGTTAGAAAACAACTTTCGTTATACGAAACACTTGTGATCGTAGCGTTAGGAAGAGAATTATTGATAGCGATAGCTATATTCACCATTGCAGCGGTTGTACATCCCATGGCATCGGTTACAACAAAAGAATATGTGCCGGGACACATACCCATAGGATTAGGGGTAGAACTACCTGATGCTATAGAAGGACCATACCAGTTAAAAGTGTAATTCGGAGTACCGCCAGTTACGGTTGCACTTGCCGCGCCATTGCAATAAGTTTGGC
>JANPOX010000531.1:0-7845 GCA_031428235.1 Bacteroidia bacterium
ATTACCCTGTTTAATGAATACGGTAAGCGCCGAAATATTGGTAATGCAATTTACAATTTTGGCATAGGCCGAGGCTTTTACAAATTCAAATCCTAAAACAACGACGAATCCTAAAACAAAAAAGCTCCCTGTTCCCGGACCAAAAAAACCATCATAAAATCCAACAACAAAACCAATGCAAGCTCCGTAAAGCATTTGTTTGTTTAATGGAAGATCTTTGGTTTGTTCTGCCCCTAATTTCTTTTTAAAAAAAGTATAAATAGCAATGATGATGAGAATGACTAAAACAACCGGTTTTAAAATTGTGGAATCAATATGGTTTACAATTTGTGCACCCAGGAAAGACGAAGCAAAACAGCTCAATGAAATGACAAATAATAATTTATAGTTGAATGTGATGTGCCGGGCATATTTAAATGCTGAAATGGATGTGCCTGCGAGCGCGGCAATTTTATTAGTGCCAAATAAAACCGGCAAGGGCATTTTAGGAAAAGTGATCAATAAAAAAGGAGTCTGGATAAGTCCGCCGCCACCCACAACGGCATCTATAAAACCGGCCGTCAATGCGGAAAGGGCCAGTAAAATAATGGTGAGGGTTCCGTAACTATTTAATAATTCTAGCATTGACTTTTGCGCACACTATATGGGTTAAATAAAAAAGCCTCCCCAACTGTTGATGGGGAGGCTTGTTAAAGTTATGAAGGATTAAAAATCAAATTTACCTCTGTGGTCTTCAATACCGGATTTTTCTTTTAATGCATCAAATAATTCATAGTCAACACGACCTGCATTCATTCTTTCAATTTCTAATTGCTTGCCTTTAAAATCTTTTGGAAGAACTGCTTCAGTAACATTTGCAACAGCTACAACAAACACTCCGTTATCGCCTTTAATTGCTTTGCTGGTCATTCCTGCTTTCATTGATGTAGCAGTTCCTATTAAAGCATCTTCTCTGCCAATAGACGCAACGTTATATGCACCGAAAGATAAGTTATCTGCTTTCTCAACTGTTAATCCCATTTTAGAAGCGATATCATCAATTGATTTTGAAGCGCCTGCCTTAGTATTAAATTCTGCGATAAATTGCTCTGCTTTTTTATCACGGATGGCTTTTGCTGTAGCGTCATCTTTTACATCTTCCAAAGGAGCAATTCCTTTCTCTTTAATGCTAACTAATTGTGCTACTACAAATCGATCCTTGAATTCAAATACAGGAGATACTTCCCCTTGTTTTGCTTTGTATATCCAACGTACTAAATCTTTTGGAGCTTCTAAGCCTGGTATTGATTTATCTCCTTCTTTAATGTTTTCAGCAATACGCTTATTTAATTTTTCAGTCTCAACACTTTTATTAAAAGCATCAGCTGTTGTGTTTTTTCCTGCGAAATCACTGGCCGTTTTATAATACTCCTGAGTGGTTTCTCCGCTTGGCGCAATGAGCTTAGTAATCTGAGCTACTGTGTAAGAGTTGTGACGTGTTTTAGAAACATTTAATACTTCAATAATATGGTAACCAAACTGAGTAGGTACAACCGTAATGTTACCAACTGTTCCCTGTAGACCAGCGTTTTTAAATGGATCAACAAAACCTTTATTCTCGTCAAACCATCCATAATCACCACCTTTATCTAAAGAACCCATATCATCCGACATTGTTTTTACCAACGTATCAAACTTTACCTGTTTTGTTTTTAATAAAACCAATAAACTGTCCGCAATACGCTTAGCAACTTCTGGTGTACGTTGTGCTTGTGTTCTTTGGCTTTGTAAACCAATTAAGATGTGACGCACTTTAGCAGAGTCAGCAATGGATTTGATATCTGATAATTTGTAGATCTTTAAAAATGTCCCTTCTGTATATGGCCCAAAAACTGTTCCTTTTGGAGAAACAAATACGGTTGAATCAGAAATGATCATGTTCTTTTTGCTGTAGTTGGAAATGCTTACTTGTCCCCCTTCACTTTCAGCAGCGATGTAAGAAGAATCTTCTGATGCTGTTTTTCCTTTAAATTCTTCAGCCGCACGCTGTGCATCTTTCAATAACATTTCATAATCAGCTTTTGATGGCAATACATCATAAGCAATGTATTCTATTTTGCGGCTTGCTTCTGCTACTTTATAATCGTTCTGGTGTTTGTTATAGTAAGATGAAATCTCCTCATCGGTTACTTTAACAGTTGAATCAGAAACAGTTGTATAACGCTTCAATACAAAAGCTGCGTTTACTTGTTTGTTCTGAGCAATGAACTGATCCTTTGCTTCAGCAGCAGTTACATATAATCCTTTTTTGATCAGGTTATTATATTTTTCAGCAGCACGCACTTCAAGAATAGATTTTTCTAATTGTTGCCAGAATTTTTCCTGTTCAGCAGTCATTTGCCCAACCCATTGGTTTAGTTTCATCAGGTCCAGAGTTCCATCGGCTTTTGCAAAACCTTCGTAAACCTGTCCGGTTTTTTGATCCGTTAATTGCTGAACAACGTATTGGTGAGGATGCACTAACATTAAATCATATAGCTCATCTTCAGATACTGTAATACCTAATTTTTTGTACTGTACCTTAATCACTTTATCATTGATCAATTGGCTCCAAACAGATTCAATGATCTGTTCTTTGGTTTTATCATCAATGGTTGCATTTGGATTCGATTTCTGAATCTGTGCAATTTGTTCATTGACTTTAGCACTGAAAGCGGTATAATCAACTTTATCGCCGGCAATGGTACCAACTTCTAAATCCTGGTTAGAGAACAATGCTCCACCTGAACCTAATAAACTTTCTAAAATAAAGATTACTAAGGCTAAACCAACGATTCCAACCAAAAGACTTGTTTTGCTACGGATTTTTTCTAAAACGCTCATATTTGTTATATAAATTAAGGAATGCAAAGATAAAATTATTGCTGAAAAACGGAAAATTAATCGCAAATAATTTTAATGGTCAATTCCTTTGCCTGAGGCCTATTTTAGTGCATAAACACACTTTTCCATAAAATAAGTTTCCTCCAGAGGTTTGGGCGATGATGTTTTTTGTTAAATGAGCCGCTTTTTTGAGTTTTTAAAGCTGTTTTGGAAGATTCTTCCTCAAGTAATTTAATTTTTACGTTCTTTTTTCCTTGACGAAAAAAGAACCAAAAAAGTCAATCCGCCAGCTGGCGGATAAGCCAATTTTTTATCTCACGAATCCCGCAATAGTGCGGGGCGCAGTGCCACCTAAAAAACTGTAGTTCGCACTCTTTCGCCTTTTGCAGCCTCACTATTACTAATGTATGATAGATGAATAGAACCTACGCTCAAAAAAAACCATTAAATGAACCCTAATAAAAAACAGAAAACCCTTACTTTCTTGGTTCGTTATTCGCTAAACGGTCCTGGTTTTTACGCTGGTATCTTCGAAGCAGATACATGATGGAGGAAATGATAAATACAAAGATAAAATAGAGGGCACTCTCCGTATCCTTGTTAACTAAAAAATAAACAGCAATACCTGCGCAACCTAAAGCTGCGGTCAACCATACCATTTCTAATATTTTAAAAAATAGTCTCATAATTATTATTTATCATTATCATCCACTCTGATGGAGCCGGTGATTTCTTTTATTTCATACTGAGTAAAATCCTGATTAGACTCTAATCCTTTTCCCATAATAATATTTTTAGCAGTGGTAATTTTTACAAAAGCATCCGAAATGATCTTCTTTTTGTTCTCATCCCACACCAAATGTTCGGTGTTCAGTTTTTCACCATTTACATTTACTACCTCTACATTATAACGTACTTCCATACGTTTACTCACTTCGTATTTTACGCCATAGTCAGCTTTCAGTGTGGTTGCTTCTTTTCCTTTATCATCATAAAAAATAACGAAGAGTCCTTTTGGCATAATGGTAACAGGCTCTTTCACACCCTTTTCGTATTTCTGCATTTGAGGTGTTTGTAATTTGATTTTTAAAACGGTTGAATCAGAATACAACATGGTAACCCCTTTGCCAGTTAAATCAGGCATCACTGTTTTTTTTCCAATAGCCATAATCTCGTTCCTATCTGGTTGACAGGAACTAATGGCAAAAACAAATACCATTAAAAGAAACAGGTAACTACTATTTTTTAATGCATGCATGATGATGGATTAATCGTAAACGTATTTAATAAACCAGCGTTTATTAAATGTGAAGCCCAGAACAAGGCGCACATAATCTTCCTGTAATAAATTATTGGAGATGGTTCCCATTTTACCATATTGCGCGGAAATGTTAATGATGGCAATGTCATCAAAACGACCTAATCCAACAGGCAAACCTAAGCCGGCAGAAACAAAATAATTACTGATGGAGGTGTTTTTCAAATCAAGGTAACCATCCGAATAAGATACGCCTAAACGGTATTGAATACGTCTGATATAATTAGCCGAGCCATATGCCAGTTTGTTTGGCACATAATTTAATCCGGCAGAAACCCTGTAACTATTTTTAAAATCAGTGCTCGGGGCATTAAAATATTTAAACCCTTTCCAGTTGATAGTGGCAGCATCCATGAGTACGGTTAATTTTTCTCCTTTTTTAAAGGATAAACCAACACCCATTTCTAACGGCAATGTAATAGTTCCCGGAACATCCTGAGATTTAAGAATAGTATCCTTAGATCTTTCAATACCAAAACCATCTAACGAATAATTATAGATGATATTACTTTGTTTGGCTCTTAGCGCTGCAGCAGCATTCACAAAAGCACCAACTCCTATTTTTATTTTTTGTTTTAAGATACGGTGATGATCTCCACTTTTTACAGAGTCGATTGTAAAGTGTGTTTGTAAACCACCATTAAACGTAAAATCATTTATCTGAACAGAACGTTGACGCTTGGTGTTGAAATAAGTGATACTACCCGGGTAAAGAATATTAGTAACCTGGTTAATGGTTCCAAATAAATAATTTCCGGTTACACCAACGGATAATTCAGATAATAATTCTTTGCCGAATTTCTTTTTTTTGTATTCTTTTAATTGATGGTATTTAGTAAGGGTATCTGCCAGGTCAGAATTTTGAAACTTAGAAAGTTGTTTTCTGAAAGGCCTGACGCCAGCACCAAGAAAGGCTTTATTAATTCCACCATCCCCATTATAAACATAAGTCATGGTTCCTATATTTTCCATTTCCTGTTTAGATGTAATTTTATAACCAACAGTACTGTAAGGCATAATTCCAAAAGCCGCACCACCAAATCGCTTTAACGGAAAGCCAACTGAACCATATGAAAAATTAGTATTTTTCTTTTTAATAGATGTAGCCTCGCTGCGTATGGCGGTAAACTGTGATTGTCCGCCTAATTCAAACGTTGTTAATTTTAATCCCGATAAGCCCGCAGGGTTCGCCGCATT
This sequence comes from Bacteroidia bacterium, assembly GCA_031428235.1. Taxonomy (GTDB): domain Bacteria; phylum Bacteroidota; class Bacteroidia; order B-17B0; family Aurantibacillaceae; genus UBA4416. The sequence continues at coordinate 5,378 of JANPOX010000531.1, forward strand.
AATAAAAAAGGGTGCGATCGTATCCTGATGATAGGCGATAAAAGTACCACCCATGGCTGAAGGTGCTGCAAATGTTTGAAGATTTAATTCTCCAATACCATAACGCGAATACGGACTAGAGGTTAAGATCTGTGCAAAGGCTGAGGTACTCAGGCATAAGCCTGTGAAAGTAAGAAGGGTGAATTTCAGGAATGAGATATATTTATTTATTTGCAAGATTATAATTTAAAATATCATTAAGGCCTTTTAATACCAAATTTTGGTGGGCAAATATGCTATTTTTTAACCGTTTTGCCAAGTATTCAGAATCGCCACCTGTTAAAAGAACTAAAATTTTTGGGTATTGTAATTTATAGTCATTGATGATGCCATCTATTTCGGCAATTGTGCCATTGATAACCCCTGATAGAATAGAGTTTTGAGTAGTGTTGCCAATGAGTTCCACCGCATCTTCGGTAAACTCAATTAAAGGGAGCTTACTGGTAAATTGATGTAATGCTCTAAAACGAATTTGAATTCCGGGAGAAATACCGCCACCCAAATATTCATTTTTTGAATTGGTGAAATTATATTTAATGCAGGTGCCGGCATCAATCACTAAAACATCCGTATTGGGCTGCAAATAGTAAGCGGCAACAGATGCGGAAATTCTGTCAGAGCCAAGCGTTCCTGCTGATTCATATAAATTGATTAATGGAATTTTGGTGGTGGATGTAAAGATCAGCGTAGGGGCATATGCTTGTAAGGCATTATAAAAATCTTCCTGATAATCTACCACGCTACCCACAATAATTTGGCTGGCACTATGTAAAAGAGCGGTATCCATCAATAATTCATCGGCGGTATCATATATTTTAAGGTCCTCAAAGAGATCCTCCTTATACAAGGCCACTTTTACGCGGGTATTTCCAATATCAACCACTAAATTCATAGCTCATAAATGTAAGTAAATTGCGGGTAATCTTATTTCATTCCAAGATTTTTTAATATTTGTTTTGCATTATAAATAATTCTCTTAAATTTGCAACCCGAATACGTTGGTGCCTTAGCTCAGTTGGTAGAGCAACAGACTGAAAATCTGTGTGTCCCTGGTTCAATTCCTGGAGGCACCACTTAAAGCAGCTAAACCCCTTGATTTTTATCAAGGGGTTTTTTTGTTTGCTGAAGGCCTGTAAGTTTATTTAATTCCCCCTTTTAAGGGGGTGTCCGCCCGCTGGCGGACGGAGGATGTTGTTCTAAATTTTATTCGGTAACAATAAACAATAGGTTTAACTATTTTCAGGCTCGGGAGCAAAGGAACTGCTGGTGAATACGCTTCCGCTATTTCACCCCGACACTGCCCGCATTTTTGGCGGGCCAACGCGCATTTGCTATCGGAACTTTTACTTTCTAACGTTTATATACATCTGCATAAAAAAAGCCCTTACTTCCTAACGGTTTTTAAAGCAGTACCCCAACTAATCACCTGATCAATAACTCCATGAAGAGTTTTTTCATGTTGAGGACGCGGTTTAAAAACGCTGTAATTTTCAAAATCCTGGTCAAGGTAAAGCAATACCTGCGCACGCACATGTGCCATTTGCAATTCCGATGTAATGCCGCGCAAATGTTCAACCGCTCTCGCTCCACCAGCTGTGCCATAAGACACAAATCCTGCCACCTTGTTATTCCACTCTGCATAAACAAAGTCGAGGGCGTTTTTTAAGGCACCGCTAGTACTGTGATTATATTCGGGAGTCACCATAATAAAAGCATCAAATGCAGCAACTTTTTGCGCCCACTTCTTAGTGTGCTCTTTAGAGTATTTTCCCTGCGAAGGAGGAATTCCTTCGTCCAGTAATGGTAACTCATAATCTCTTAAGTCAATCAATTCAAATTCGGCACCGCCTTTTTTAGTGGCAATGTCATGTGTCCATTTAGCAACCGCTTCACCGTTCCGGTTCGGACGAGTGCTTCCCATTATAATTCCAATTTTTATCATGTATAATCTATTTAATATTCCGACACTAAAATTATCTGAAAATGATTTTATAGAGTTACATGTTTTAAAAAAGGGTGTTGTACATTTTATTTTTAAGTACACTCGACTAAAGAGCAAGTTTGCACTACATTCAGTGTCCGGGTTTAAACAGGTGGCTGAGCTCGGTTACTAAACCTGTCGAAGTATCGAAGCCAGCGCAGTTGAAACCAGTGAAGGCATAACTGATACCGTCACTTCGAGAGCCTCAGTGTAAGGGTTTAACATATGTACTATTTAAGAAATTGCAGGATAGCTTTCCTTTTTAATTAAGATCGCTTTGGTCACCACATCCAACTTTAATTTTTCAGCGTTATCCGGTGTTTCGTTTTCCAGTAAAGTTTCGAAGGCATTAACTCCAACCAATATTAATTCATCGCATTGAGTTTGCGTATCGGCATGTTCGCTGGCCAGTGTGCCAATGAGCTTATATTTTGCAGGGATACCTTTT
>JANPOX010000532.1:0-4198 GCA_031428235.1 Bacteroidia bacterium
ATGGGTGAACCGGAAGAAGTAGCAGAAGCCGCCGTATGGCTTTGCTCCGATGCTGCATCTTTTGTAACGGGTAATGCGATGGCCGTTGATGGTGGATGGATTGCACAATAATAAAAACATACAATTAGTAAAAATGAAAGTAGCAATCTATAGTACACACAAATTTGAAAAGGATTATCTTGATAAAGCCTTTAATGAAAAACATGAAGTGAAATACATCAGTAGTTCACTTTCAATTGAAACCGCAACTTTTGCCCTGGGCTATGATGCTGTTTCTATTTTTGTAAGTGATGATGCTTCCGCTCAGGTACTTCAAATTTTAAGCAAAGCAGGAGTTAAGTTTCTTGCACTTCGTTCAGCAGGTTATAACCATGTGGATCTTGCGGAGGCTAAAAGGTTGAATGTAAAAGTAGCCCGTGTTCCAGAATATTCTCCTTATGCGGTAGCTGAACATGCTATTGCTCTTATGCTGGCATTAAATCGTAAGCTCATACGTGCTCACAACAGGGTAATGGAGCAAAACTTTTTACTGGACGGATTAGTTGGTTTTGATATGCACGGAAAAACAGTTGGAATTATTGGTACTGGTAAAATAGGAAGTGTGGTTACCAAAATACTCAATGGATTTGGCTGTCGCATTCTGGTGCATGACATAAATGAAAATACTGAGCTAAAAAATAAATACGATGCGGTTTATACAGATTATGAAACTCTCCTTCAGGAATCAGACATCATCACTCTTCATATTCCACTAACACTTGAAACAAAATATTTGATTAACAGAAACAGTATATCAAAAATGAAAAAAGGTGTGATGCTTATTAATACCAGCCGTGGGGCATTAGTTAATACAAAGGATACAATAAATGCGCTTAAAACAGGGCAAATTGGATATTTTTGAATGGATGTGTATGAGGAAGAAAGCGGTTTGTTTTTCGAGGATCATTCCGGAGATATCTTACAGGATGATGTGATCACACGCTTAATGACATTTAATAATGTTCTTATTACGAGTCACCAAGCCTTTCTAACAGATACAGCATTGAAAAATATTGCAGAAACAACACTTAAAAATATTGATTGTTTTGAGAATAATACTTTAAATAATAACGAAATATAATGAATAAGACTCCATTGATGAGAAGAAACTTGAAAAAATGGGTGGTTTCGCTATTTACTAGCGACCATTATTCTACTTTGACCGACTAAATTTCCGTTACTCCCTTATTGTTTCATTATGGCACATTTATTAACTCAACTTAGTGCCGTGAAATTTTTTTCACAATCTAAAACCTTAAAAAAATGGACAAACAAAAATGTATTGACGCTTGCTTAGCTTGCGTGGTAACTTGCGAAACATGTTTAACAAGTTGTATTAACGATGGCCTTAAAGAATGTGCTGCATTATGCCGCGATTGTGCTGATATTTGTGCTTTATGTGCACGATTCGAAGCAAGAGGCTCTCAGTTTGGACAGAGCTTACACGCTTTATGTGCCGAAATTTGTAAGGCATGTGCTATTGAATGTGCAAAACACGCTTCTCATCATGCTTCTTGTAAAGAGTGTGCTGAGGCTTGCAAAAAATGCGCAGCAATTTGCGATGAACTTGCAACATCTAAGGTATAAATTTCCCAAAAGGGGGTCACGGTATAATAAAAGAATATGGTATGAATAAAACTACAAAGAAAAGAATACACCTAAGCTCAATAAATTACGCAAATGCCTAATCGGTATCAAAGGCTTTGACGAGGTACGGAAGGTGGCTTCCGAAAAACAGAACCAAGTTAGTGAGTGGAGATCCAGGTTCAGTAAAAATCCTTTTTGGGGATTGATTTTTAATCAATGGTCCTATCAATAACAAAGAACAATATTACGTAAACCGATTACGCGCAGTAGAACTGGAGGGTAATATTTGAATATTTTTTTATGGCGGAATTAAAACGAACATTAGGGCTTGCTGAATGTATATTTTTTGGCGTAGGCTCTATATTGGGCGCAGGTATCTATACACTAATTGGCAAGGTAGCGGGCTTGTCAGGTAATTTTATTTGGCTTTCGTTTTTAATAGCTTCTGTTTCTGCATTATTTACTGCATTCTCCTATGCAGAGTTAAGCGCAGCATTTCCAAAAGCAGGAGGAGAATACATGTATGCTAAAAAAGCATTCGGTAAAAAGACTGGAATATTTTTAGGCGTTACAATTTCCCTTAATGGCATTGTAAGTGGAGCCACTGTTGCAATTGGATTTGCTGGTTATTTAGCAGAGCTGATAGGAATTAACTTGTTGATTGGATCCCTTGGAATAATTGTATTGATTTTTGTAGTTAATATTTCAGGTATAAAGCAATCATCTGTTGTGAATATTATTTTTACAATAATAGAAGCAGGAGGTTTGTTATTTGTGATATATTCTGCTTTCCCATCTATTGGCAAAATTAATTATATAGAATTACCACCAAGTGGGTACAATGGTATTCTAGCGGCATCGGCACTTGCTTTTTTCGCCTATACAGGCTTTCAAAATATTGTTAAACTAGCAGAAGAAACAATAAATCCTGAAAAGAATATTCCAAGAGCTTTATTTACTTCAAGTTTTATTGTAATTGTGATTTACAGCTTGGTGGCTGTTTGTGCAGTAAGCGTAATTCCTTATGATGAATTGGGAAAATCAGAAAGTCCTCTTGCAGATTTAATTGGTAAAAAACATGGTAAAACAGGAATTATCACTATTTCGGTGATTGCTTTATTTGCCACAGCTAACACCATCTTATCAAATATGTTGGGAAGCTCTCGTGTTTTACTTAACATGTCAAAAGAAACAAAAGCCCTAAAACTATTATCGTATGTTTCTCTAAAACGCAAAACACCGATAGCATCTCTTATATTAATCTTAATCATTATGTGTGGCTTTGCTTTAATTGGTAATATTGAAACGATAGCCCGTATAGCTACTGTTTTTATTTTTATCACCTTTATTATTGTAAACCTTTCTGTAATTGTATTGAGAATTCGCGATAAAGAAATGGTGCGTCCGTATCGCATTCCGCTTAGTATAAAAAACATACCTGCTATGAGTGTTTTAGGAATACTAACCACACTTGTGTTGCTTAGTTATAGCATCTATAGTTTAATCATATGATTACATATTAGCTGGCTGAGCTGAAAGGCTATGATGTTTGAATGGCGAAACGCAAATAATACTTGGTATATTCCTTCTTTGGCAATCAAAAACTTCCTTTCAACGAAATAAATATTCTCGAGTTTTAAAGCATGGTATTTTGCACAAAATGCCAGGTATTAATATTTGGCAATGTTATATTTTTCCTGATCCTTTGAGCTTCCGTTCGTAAATAAAGTTGTTTAGCTTACCAATAAAAAATTATTATCTGATGAAAAAAACTATCAAGAAAAAAATCACGCCTAAGCTTAAAAAAATACAGAAATGCCTAACCGGCATCAAGGGCTTTGATGAGATTACTGAAGGCGGGCTTCCGAAAAACAGAACTACTTTAGTGAGTGGGGGTGCCGGTTCAGGAAAAACCCTTTTTGGGCTAGACTTTTTAATCAATGGTGTTATCAATTATTATGAACCTGGCGTGTTTATGTCCTTTGAAGAAACATCTGAAGAACTTTATGACGATACGGCTTCTCTCAACCTGGATTTAAAAGTGCTTGTTTCGAAAAAAAAGATCGTGCTGGAGCATGTTGTGTTGGAACGTAAAGATCTTCAAGAGAAAGACTTTAATTTGGAAGGACTACTGGTTCGTTTGGAACATGCCATTGATTCCGTTAATGCCAAACGTGTTGTTTTAGATTCTATTGAATCCCTTTTTGCAGGCATCGAAGATAATGGCATTCTTCGTTTAGAGATAAAAAGACTTTTTAGATGGCTTAAAGAAAAACAAGTTACGGCAATCGTTACCGGTGAGACGGGACAAGACTCTTATACTCATCACGGCATAGAGCAGTACGTTTCCGATTGCATCATTCTTCTCGATAACAGAGTTAACCAGGAAGTTTCCGTTCGTAGAATTCGTATAGTTAAATACCGTGGTTCAAATCATGGAACAAATGAATATCCATTTGTAATAGATGACAATGGACTTTCAGTAATTCCTATCACTTCAGCAGGACTGGAGCAACCGGGAACATCGAAAAGAGTTTCAACCGGAATTCCATCGCTTGATAAATTGTTTAAG
>JANPOX010000533.1:0-4756 GCA_031428235.1 Bacteroidia bacterium
GAAAATGACAAACGAACTACAGATTTTAGATAAACGGATAGTATAAGTGATGATTTGAAGATTTTAGCAGATGTATCTGCTTTTTGATCATTGTTTTTTTAAGTAATGTAATTCAGTCAAATAGATGTAGGGCTCAAACATGTGGTGCAGAAAAACATTGTTGCCGTCATATTTAAATTTCTCATCATAGGCCGAATCAGGTTGTAAAATAATAGGAATTCCGGCAGGCATATAAAAATTACTTTTTTCAATTTCCGGGCACTTGTATTGTACCAAAGACTTATGAATAAACCGACTCATTCTTTTGGAAAGGTATTTTTTATACTTACGGTTTGTTTTTTGCGCGGCTCCTTCCATATCTCTAATTGCATGATTTGCATACAATCGGATAAGTGGGTTACTCACCCTTCTGTTCATTAATTCTTTTCTTTTAGAGAATGGATTAGTAGGATGGAGATCGCCAATTGTTTGAATAGAAAAAGGTGTTTGAGGAACCCAATCATTGGTATTAATAATGCGATAGGCCCAACCGTTCCGGGTAATAAAATCAAAGTCATAAGCATAAAACATATTACCTGGCTTTGGGGCAGCGCTACAATATAATTTATAGGTAATGTCTTTCGGAACCACTGAATCTGGAGCATATTGTAAATAGGATCGCATTAAAAAAGATAAAGCTGCGCCTTGGCTGTGGCCAACAATAATAAAATTTTTGATACCCTTTTTGTAATATTCATTAATGGTTTTTGTTACCAAAGGCGCCAAATGACACACACCAATGGCCCAACCATGATGAACCAAAGCCTTATCATCAATTGCGAATTTATACCTAAAATTAGTGCTATCATTCAAACGAAGAGAACCACTTGCTTTAATCATACCACTATAAAAGTTTTCAAGCCAGCTTGTTCCACCAACAGTATATCGTAAACAAATCACTCCTACCGAATCATCTCTTAACCAAAAATCGAATTTGTTTTTTAGTCCCACCTCCAGGGATCGGTGCATCCGTTTATAATTCAATGGTAAAGTTGATGGCCGATAACTGCTTCCGCTATCCTGGTGAGCCCATTCTAAATTCAATACATCTAAAAATTCCTTTGGATTAAACTCGGGTTTTAATTTGGTTTGTGAATCCAAACGACAAGACATAAATAGAATTAAAATAAAGAGGGACCTGAACATCAAATGAATTTATTTTTTGGAACAATCATGCAGGTGAATCGGGAAACGCAGGTGAGTTCATTAGCCTCATTATAAATCTTTATATCCCAGATATGATTTTTCCCTGCAATATTTAAAGGCGAACAGATGCCCTTCACCTTTCCATTAAATACAGCTTTAATATGATTTGCGTTAATTTCGATTCCTACTCCGATAAAGATTTCGTTATTCACCGTTAATAAGGAAGCCACACTTCCCAATGTTTCCGCCAGGGCCACGTTAGCACCTCCATGCAATAATCCGAAAGGTTGTTTGGTACGATGGTCAACCGGCATTGTAGCGACTAAAAAATCTGCACCAACTTCAATAAATTCGATCCCTAAATTTTCGCCTAAGGTGTTTTTATTTAGAGTGTTAATTTCGGATAACTCGGGTGTTTTGTGCCAGATGGAAGTACTCATGTATTTAAAATATAGAAGCGAAACTACATATAAATTTTAAATTTATGAACCCCGTCTTTATGCGAATAAGAAACGTGCCAGTTATAAAAATCAACAATCTTTTTTATCAAAGACAATCCCAAGCCTAATGAACCGGAAATGGAATTTTTATTGAACCGGTCAAACAAAAACTGTTTAGCTATTTTATCACTCTTACTTGTATTTTCAACAGTGATAGAATCTTCATCCACTGTGATCCTGATTAATCCATCCTTTTCAAGGTTATATTTAATGGCATTAATAAATAAATTATTTAATAGGATCGTCATCAAAACAGGGTTCACTTCTTTGGTAATCTGTTTATTAAATACTTTTTCAACCGTAATTTGTTTGGCTTCTATAAAATCTTCGAGTACTTCAATTTTTTCATCAATAGCTTGTGTCAGATCAATAGTATTTGTTTCAACAAATTGTTTGTTCTCAATGCGGGTTAAAAGAATCAATCCTTCATTTAATTTATACAATCGTTGGGTTGCATTATAGGTTTGAACTAATAATTTATTTTGTCTTTCACTGTTATTCGCATCTTGCATTAGCAACTCTATTTTAGTGCTAATAATTGATAGTGGAGTTTGTGCCTCATGAGAAACATTTTCAGTAAATTCTTTTAGGTTATGGTAATCCGATTGTATCTGACGGGTTAAATCTTTAACAGTGTCATTCAATAAATGAAATTCATCAATATCGGTTTCTTTAAAATCAAGTACTTCATTCTTTTTAATGTTCCATGTTTTTATCTTTGAAAGTGTACCGTAAAATGGCGACCAGATAAAATCAGAGATTAAACGATTTAATAGAAATAAAATAAAAACAGATATAAATAAAAAAATAAGCACAACCACAATGATGTATTCTCCAATTTTTTTTCCTTCGGATAAAGAGCTGCAAACTGTTACCTCATAAGTATTATCACCTACTGTAGTTTGAAACAATAGTTCCCGTAATACGACTTCATCGTTAGAATAAATAGTGTTTGGATTTTTTTCAACGTATTCAATAAATTTATTATCAAACAAATTTTGGGTATCCACTTTTTTCACATAAACTTTTTGTCCGAGGTTTGAAAGAAATTCGTTGGGTGAAATTCCATCGTTTAAACCTTTAACAATTTGCTCTTTAGCGGCTAGTAATTGCTTATCAACCTCACTGTCTAGTTTTTGTAAAATTACCTGATAAATAATAAAAATACCGATTGCAAAAAGCAATACCGTAGTGATGGTAGTATAAATATTGGTTTTGGTAAGAAGTTTCATGAAGTACTAATCCTTAAACTTATAGCCCATACCATAAACTACTTTGATGTAATTTTTCAGATCGGCTTCGTTCAGTTTTTTCTTCAGATTTTTTATCTGGCTGTACACAAAGTCAAAAGAAGTTGCCATTTCTGCTTTATCTCCCCAAATAGCATCTGCCAGCGCTTCTTTAGTAATTAAATGGGTGGGGTTACTGGCAAGGTAAACCAGGATCTCATATTCTTTTTTTGTAAGTTGTAATTGAGTACCATTGGCCATTACTTTTTTCTCAGTGGTATCAATTTCTAATCCGTCAAAAATCAGAGAATTTTTTCCTCCAAAATTTCTTCTGCGCAATACTGAATAAATACGGGCACTTAATTCAGAAAGGTGAAAAGGTTTGGTAAGGTAATCATCTGCACCGATCTTTAAACCCTGTAGTTTATCTTCCAGCGCATTTTTTGCGGTTACGATGATCACACCCATTTCAGGAGTGTTCTTTTTTATATGTTCAACTATATCAATTCCCGATCCATCAGGTAAACCTACATCAACTAATGCACAGCTATAAACTACATCTGTCAATTTTTGCATGGCACTTTTTATCGTTGTTGCAAAATCACATTTGTATCCGTTCTCGGTTAAATAATCAACAACATCTTCGCGCAATGACTTTTCGTCTTCAATAATTAATATCCTCATAGGTTAAGTTTAATCAGCTAAATGTAAAATAAAAATTAAATGAAACATTATATTCAAAATAAATACATTTTTAAATTCGATAAGAACGGACAGAAAAACAATCAATTATCTAAGTATACTTTCTGTGGGTTTAGTCTCAACAATCAACTGGTGTGGGGCTAGTTTAAATTTCTCGTTCACCTCAAGCATTGCTGCTAAAACTAATTGAGAATAATTTTGAGACGCAGATCTGAATTGCTTAGTTTCAGTATGCCACAATGTATAAATTAAATTCATGTTTCCTTCAGTTGGCCTGAATGAAAATAGAGCTTTCTTGACATTCCCTGCGCCTGCGTGGTATGAATGCATGACTAATAATCTAAACCATAATTCATTTTCCTGGTAACCGGTTATTCCTAAAGAATCTAATATTTGCCTGGTTTTTGGAATGCATATTTTTTTGATGAGACTCGATGCGGCGTATGCTGAACGATCAAAATCTGCGCGTTCATCCATGTGCTTATTAACTTTCAATCCAAATAAACGTGCTACATCTTTCATTAATTGAAAAGAACCATAAGCGCCTGCATTGGATTTTTGAAGTTTATTAGGACTTTCGATCATTAGGATTGCCTGTGCATACCATGGGTCAACACCGTTGGCGATAAAATCATTTATACCCTTATGAAAGTTTGCAGAAGCTTTTTCAAAATCATAGAAGAAGCTTTTTCCATTGGTTAATAATATTCTTGCTGAATCTTCGAGACAATAACAGTTCCTAAGACTATCTTTAAAACAGGATTTTTGAGCAAGGTCTTTTCCTTCCCATTGATTGATATGCGTTTTGCTCAACACATTTCGGTTACTCGGGGTATTAAACAAAGCCGAATCTTTATGAAGGTTCATGATGCTCCTCCAGAATTTCACATTTGGCATCGTATCACAACCCAACTGATAGACCTGCATATTAAATACAAAATCCATTTTCTCATGGGTCTTATAATTAGGGACAGAAATTACATCCTGTCTTAAATCAAAAGCTGAAGAATAGGGCGCCGTAGAATTACTATCGGGCGGGGACGTTATAAACTTTAACGTAAATAATATGGAAATAAAAAATTGCATGGCTTTATAACTTATAAAAGGTACGGTTATAATGCAAAACCAATTGATGAGTAT
>JANPOX010000534.1:0-2804 GCA_031428235.1 Bacteroidia bacterium
AAGCAGGTATTCCTTTAGCTGGCGGACATAGTGTAGATACTCAGGAACCATTGTTTGGTTTAGCAGTTACAGGCATTGTAAAAAAAGAGAACATTAAAAAAAATAATTCTGTTAAAGAAAATGATGTTTTGTATCTCACAAAACCTCTTGGGATTGGAATTTTAAGCACGGCTTTAAAAAGAGGTTTACTTAAGGAGGATGATTATGAATTATTAATTGCGGAAACCACAAGCCTGAATTCAATTGGAGAACATCTTGGAAAATTATCGTATGTAAACGCCATGACGGATGTTACCGGTTTTGGTTTTGCAGGGCATTTATTGGAGATGCTGTCTGATAGTAATTTATCAGCGATGATAAAAAAAGAATCACTGCCAGTAATGGATGCAGCCAAAGAATACGCAAAACAATTTGTGTTTCCGGATAATACAACCCGCAATTATAATGATCAATCAAAACACATTGAGGGTATGACTGATCTTGATTTTATTTTTTATTGTGATCCTCAAACTTCCGGCGGACTATTATTCAGTGTAGATTCTTCTCATGAAGATGAAATGGACAACTATTTAAATTCCCATAATCAATTTTTTGCAAAGATTGGGTCTATTGCAACTAAACAGGAAAAAGAAATTGTGTTTATTTAATACACACCCAATAATATCTTTAAAGATTGTTTTAAAGATAAATTTCTGGAACGACAAGCGAGTATAAAAGAGATTAGAAAACTGGAGGCAATATTGATTAATCCAATAAGGATGATTCCAATAAAAACGGTTATTATTAAATCCACATGATAAGATCCTCCTGATCCCACCGAAATTCCAAAATTACCGGCAGAAATAGTAATATGTCGAATATCGAAAGGAATACCAACGAATTTCCCAATGTTTCCGGCCATACCCAAACAAAAGCCTAAAAATAAATTACCAAGAATTCCACCTAAATTACGTTCTATAAATTGAGCAATTCGTTTTCTTTTTTCATCACTATACATTTTTAATCTGGGGTGTTTAAAAATACGTGTAGCAATTTCTGAATAAACTACTTTATTATCTATGTACCCAATCACAATTCCTGATAATGACAAAAATAAACCCGTTATACATGCATAAATTAAAGAAGCACTATACAATGGGTGATTTGAATACAACTGTTTTGTGGACTCTTCATTCGTAAACACGGAATAATGTAAATACTGATGGAGCGCCCACGCCGTTAAAAAACACATGGGCAACACAATGATTAAATTTCCGATAAGTGAAAGAAATTGGCTAAAAATAATTTGCTTAAACATTAACCAGGGTTTCTTGCTAGAATCTGTAGTTATATCAATACTTTCAGCTATATGGGAAGCTGTCATTGAAGGCTGTTTAGTAGCCAATGTGAAATGCATTAAATGCATCAACACAAATCCAAAACCATAATTTAATCCAAATAAAATGCCTTCAAAAAATAAAGAAAAATTTAATGAATGAATACCATATTTGATGTATACCAAAACTACAACTATTAATCCTCCGCCCATTGCTGAACGAAACAATTTTCTGTTTTCTGATTTTGAAAAACCAATATAATCCCCACCTTTTTCAGATGTATGGCTAACAATTCTGTACGCTAACAAACTGGTATTTTCTTTAATTAACTCCCTGATACTGTTTTTTGTGTGTTCTGCTTTTACAAGATCTGTAATCAGTTGAGAAACTGTTAACACTTTATTACTTTGCTCCTGGGTAATAAATAAATTCAATAATAATTTTATTCTGGCAATGTGCTGCCTTGATCTTATTAATAAAAGGGTTAAGTGAAGACTGGTTCCAATTTCATCCTTTTTATTCTGGATTTCATCAAATAAATTTTCAACACGATCAATACAACTTAATACAATAATTAATTCTTCCTTGTCAACATCGGGACTTGTTTTTGCCAGATGTTTTTTTACAAATAATGTCATCTGAAGGTTTAACTCGAAGAAGGGCGAATCGCTGTCGTCAAACTTTGGAAGTTTGCTCACTAAATATGGATCTATACCAATGGAAGTTAAACGGTGACATAAAATAATGATAGCATTGTATAATTGATTGGCCACTTTTTCAGAATGTGCCACAAGCTGATTTGAATCAATTAATTTTGTTGTCAGTTCCCAACTCGAAAAATTAACTCTTTGCACCCAGAGATGGTCTGACGCTTTAGAAAACAAAAAATTTAAAAAGTGATGCAACTCATCTTTATCCGCATTGACAGGTAATATTTTATGCTTAAAACGAATATAAATTTCAGGGAATAGTCCTCTGTCAGAAAGAATCCCATAATCAGTAAACGCATTTACAAAAAAAGCATGATCCAATGTGAAATAAATAAAATTCGTAAACTCTGTCTTAAAATTTTCATCTCCCGATTTCTGTAAGATAAGTTCCTTAAAATTTTCATTAAACTCAACATCATCAGTCTCAGAAAAAGATCTTATTGTTTCTACAAACTGAATGACTTGAGTATACTTATTTAACAAAGGCATAGATAAATGTAATATTAACCATTCTTAAGCTATTTTTCAGCCGTTTTGTTTAACGTTTGTTAACCATGGAAACATACAATAAAGCATTTATACTCACGTTTTTACAATTAATAAAATAGTTTATCTTTGTTGTAATGGAAATTGTTAAAGGTTCGGGAGTTGTTCCTGGTGCATTATTGGCAAAGGTGAATTCTCCTGCCGATTTAAAAAAATTAAAAGAAGAAGAGTTAGAGCAATTCTGTACCGAACTGCGCCAGTTCATTATCGATATAGTTTCGGTAAAAGGTGG
>JANPOX010000535.1:0-1849 GCA_031428235.1 Bacteroidia bacterium
TTATGAGCTGGTTACAGAACCGGATGTAACATTGATACTCAAAGACAGTAAAGGCAAAACTTACAATTATACATTCAGTAAAAAACAAACCATGTATAGCTTGTCGGCCGGACAATTTCCTGCCGGAGAATACAGCTATGATGCCAAAGTAAAATATGGTGATAAATTATATACGAAACAGGGTTTGATCATTATTAAAGAAATTGTTTCAGAAACTATCAATACCGTGGCCAATCATCAGTTATTGTACCAGATAGCTCAACAAAGCGGCGGTAAACTATTTTATAAAAATCAATTGGAGCAATTGCAAAAAGAAATCTTGTTGAGCGATTCTATTAAATCCATTACCTACTCTCACAAACAGTTAACCGACCTGGTCAATCTGAAGTGGTTATTTTTTATAATTCTACTTCTATTATCCACAGAATGGTTCCTGAGAAAGTATAATGGGAAAGTATAAGATTTTCTAACCTCTTAGTACAAAAGAACTTGTTCAAAAATGCCTTAGATTAAGAGCGGAACCATAAGAAAAATTAATAGTAGTCCTTCAAATAACTTATGTTCATTACTATAATTGGAAGAGTTAAAACAGGGGTATAATAAATAAAATAAAAAATATGTTTTATCAGAATTGTTCAACCCGAATGGGGTTGTATATAGTATACCTTTTTTATAAACTTACTTTTGAGGTGCCGGTAATAAAACTTCAAATAAGACCGTGTCGGTTATCAAAAAGCACGGCTTTTAAGAATCCAATTTTAAGAATCTATTATGGCACTTTTATTGATTCATTTCAATGGCTAATTTGCTATATTTGTTTAACAAAATATTTTGAACCCATGAGAAAATTTTTGATCCTGTCTTCTGCCGTTATTCTTTGTTTATCAGCCTTTAAAACATCAGACGGAGATAAAATACCATCTGCTACCGTAAAAAAATTAGATGGTTCTACCACCAATTCAAATACGTTTAAAAATGATGGCAAACCAATGATTATTAGTTTTTGGGCTACCTGGTGCAAACCATGTAAAAAAGAACTGGACGCTATTAATGAAGAGTATGCCGACCTTGTAAAAGAAACCGGTGTAAAATTAATTGCCATCTCTATTGATGATGCGCGTAGTTCAGGAAAAGTAGTAACAGATGTGAAAGTAAAAGGTTGGACATACGAAGTATATATTGACGAGAACCAGGATTTTAAACGTGCCATGAACGTGAACAATGTTCCTCATACATTTTTAGTAGATGGTGAAGGCAAAATTGTTTGGAGCCATAATTCATATGCGGAAGGCGATGAGGCAAAATTATTTGAAAACGTAAGGAAACTTGCCAAAGGAGAAAAATTAGAACATTAATAAAAGATTCTCACAGCTAGGCGCCAATGAAATCTTGGAGGTACGCAGATAAAAAAATTAAATAAATAAGCGAAAATCTCCAAAATCAGCGGGTTATAAAAAAGATTATCTACTCAACCATTACACTCTTATATGTCTTTAAAATCTGCTTCACGATTATTAATTATTTTTTCTATAAGCTTATTTTATAGAAATTCTCATGCACAAATAAAAGATGAACTAGGTTCCATACATGGGAATTTTCAAATCGATGCTGCCTATTACCAAAAAGACACCATCATTGATGCTAATCCCGGTAGTGAAGTTTTTAGGTATAATGCTTTTGGAAATATCAATTATCAGAAGGGCGGATTTAGTGCCGGAGTTAGATATGAAAGTTATAATCCACCACTACTGGGTTATTTACCGGGCTACAAAGGTTCCGGTATTCCTTATCGTTTTGCGAGATATAAACACAAAGACATTGATATTACTGTTGGTAATTTTTATGAGCA
>JANPOX010000536.1:0-8133 GCA_031428235.1 Bacteroidia bacterium
TGTTGAAGATGGATTGCTCGTGCCGGTTATTCGTTTCGCCGATCAAAAATCACTATCTCAATTTAGTGCTGAAGTAAAAGATTTAGGTAAGCGTGCAAAAGATAAAAAATTACAACCGGCTGATTGGGAAGGGAACACATTCACTGTTTCTAATTTAGGGATGTTTGGTATTGATGAATTTACATCAATTATAAATACGCCAGAGTCTTGTATCTTATCTGTGGGTGCGATTAAACAAGTTCCAGTCGTTAAAAACGGAGCAATTGTCCCAGGCAATGTAATGAAAGTTACCTTAGCCTGCGACCATAGAACTGTTGATGGCGCAACAGGCGCGGCTTTTTTACAAACTTTGAGAATCTATTTAGAGAATCCTGTAACGATACTTGCTTAAAATTTTATTTATTTGTAAATTAGCTTATGCGTTCATCAAAAGTTAAGATAAAAAGAAATTTAGCAATTCCTGGTGAGTCACTGTCTCAGGGAGAATTTGTTGATTTAATTAAAGAGGCTGAAAAAGGACCTTTTTTCTCGCTGGAAGAGGTTATTGGAAAAATGGAAGTATGGAAAAAGTCATTAAAAAAATAGCTTATAGCGCTGTTTTTTATGAAGATTTAAAATCCATTTATTCTTATGGCTTAGAGACCTTCGGTGTAATGATGGCTGAGATTTTACAAGATCAGATTCTCAATCATACAGCAGGGCTTTACTTGCACTATTACCTAAACCCTGAGTGTCGCCATCTTGAAACCAAAACGCAAATTTACAGAAACATTATTCTTGGAAAGTATTTGATTATTTATCGAATAAGGACGAATAAAATTGAAGTACTAAGAGCTTTGCACGGTAGTCAAAGCCCAAAAATCATTAAAGCAACTATAAAAATTAAAACAAAATAATATTTATAATGGAAGGAACTATTAAATCAGAAATTAATAACGGGATCGGAACGATTACTTTTTTTCATCCTCAAAGTAATTCGATGCCGGGAATTCAATTAAGAAACCTAGCTACTGAAATTGAAAAATTGGGTAAAGATGAAAAGGCAAAAGTCATTGTATTGCAAAGTGAAGGTGAAAAGACGTTTTGTGCGGGTGCAAGCTTTGACGAATTAATTTCAATCAAAGATCTGGAAACAGGATTAAAATTTTTCTCAGGTTTCGCGATGGTGATTAATGCGATGCGAAAAGCACCGAAATTTATTATTGCCCGCGTCCAGGGTAAAGCTGTAGGGGGTGGTGTTGGTATTGCTTCCAGTGCAGATTATACATTTGCGGTTAATGATGCATCGATCAAATTATCGGAACTAGCCGTTGGCATAGGACCGTTTGTTGTAGGGCCAGCCGTGGAACGTAAAGTGGGAACTTCTGCTTTTTGCCAATTAACTATTAACGCTACAGAATGGCAAACAGCACAATGGGCAAAAGAAAAAGGGCTATATGCAGAGGTATTTGCTACTGCAACAGATATGGATTTAGGTATTCAAACGTTAGCCGCTAAGTTGGCAAACAGTAATCCTGAAGCTATGTCCATGCTCAAAAAAGTTATGTGGGAAGGAACTGAAAACTGGGACACACTTTTAATTGAGCGCGCCGGAATGAGTGGAACGCTTGTTTTATCTGAATTCACAATTAATGCCATTAATAAATTCAAAGCAAAAGCTTAGTTATTTGTAACAGGAGTATGGCATTTTGCTTTTAAATTGCCTTGTGGTTTTTCTGTTTATTATAAATAACTTTTATTGGATATGAAGCAGGATTCACACCCGCTTATTGGAAAATTTTATATTGGCATCAGTGGCCTGCAACTACCTATTCCGAAATCTCAATACCCTGAAGAACATAAAGAATCCAGCCGATTAACTTATTATTCTACTTTTTTCAACAGCATTGAAATAAATAGTACGTTTTATAAACTGCCAATGCCTAAAACAGTTGAAAAATGGTCGGCTTCAGTTGATAATGGTTTTCAATTTACTTTTAAACTCTGGAAAGAAATCACTCATGTAAAAAATCTTGAGTTTAAAGAAGAAGATGTTTTTCTTTTTTTTAAAACAATTTCAGGATCATCACATAAAAAAGGATGTGTATTGATTC
The DNA here is from genome assembly GCA_031428235.1 of Bacteroidia bacterium. GTDB lineage: Bacteria > Bacteroidota > Bacteroidia > B-17B0 > Aurantibacillaceae > UBA4416. The sequence goes on from JANPOX010000536.1 coordinate 2,094, forward strand.
AATTTCCTCCCAGTCTGGGAAAAGTAAATTTTTTACAGCTTGAAGCTTTATTAAGATGTATAAAGGAAACGAACGAATCAGGCGGTTGGAAAATCGCTGTTGAATTCCGAAATAAATCCTGGTACCATGAAGATGTTTACGAATTAATAGAAAAATATAATGCGGGAATAGTTATTCAGGATATTCCAAAATCGACAACGCCAGCAATGGAACATAAGAGTGATTTCATTTATCTTCGATTTCATGGCCCTATTGGCAATTACCGTGATTCCTATTCAGATTCTTTTTTATATGAATATGCAACATATATGAAGGAATGGATGAATGAGGGGAAAACAGTGTTTGCCTATTTTAATAATACCATGGGTGACGCCTTTAAAAACGGCATTGCATTAAAGCGTTTTTTATCTGAAATATAATGTTGTAATTTAAATCTTAGAATTTTTTTAAGCTTTTTTTCCCTGACTGTGTGCTGCAAGGTTCGCAATCCGGTACAGTAAACGGGAAGCTACATTAGCATTCCATTCATCCTCTCCGCCAACTTCATTCAAATCAAATGCAATGAACGTTTTTCCCGCTGCTACAATTTGTTCTAAAAGATATAACACCTGGTCTGTTTCAAAACCTCCGGCTACTGGTGTGCCTGTACCAGGACATAATTTAGGATCTAAACCATCAATGTCAAAACTTAAATAAATATTTTGTGGTAGTTCAGCAATAATTTCTTTGCATATGGCATCCCATGATTTTCCCTGGTATTGTTGTTGTTTTATATCTCTATCAAAAAAAGTTTTTACCCTGCCATTTGAATTATTGATTATATCTAATTCAGCCTGGCAATAATCCCTGATCCCCACTTGAACTAATTTTTGAACGCTGTGCCTTTTTAAAGCATTGTACATAATAGAGGCATGAGAGTATTCAAAACCTTCATAGGCGACCCTTAAATCTGCGTGCGCATCAATTTGCAAAATAGCAAACTCACCGAAATGTTCACCTAAAGCATCAATCATTCCTAATGGAGTAGAGTGGTCGCCACCGATAAGCCCGACACTTTTATGTAGTTTTAAAAAATGAAGAACGCGTTGTTTTACCCAGGCGTTCATTTCTTCACATACCTTATTTATATCTTTTATTTCTTCAATTTCAGAAGACGGCTCGCCATTACATTGACGATCGATAATTATTTCTGCGACAGGGCGGTAGATTTCACTTTTCTCTCTTAAGTCTTCGCTGAAGTCATCCATGGCAATGCCCATTTTCCAGGCATCTTTTACAATGGGGTCATATAAATCAACCTGAAAAGAAGCGTCAAATATTTGTTGAGGCCCATCAATGGTTCCTCCCCCATAACTAACGGTTACCTCCCATGGTACAGGAATCAAAACAGTTTCAGATTCTTGTGTAGTGAAAGGTAATCCGAACATATTTGCATTCACATCACCTACGCTGTTTGGATCGAAATTTTTAATTTTTTCTTGTTTGTTCATTTTAGTGGTTGTTTGAATAGGTTGAGTGTTATTAATTTATATCTGTAGGTTAGGTTATCAAAAAACCAGTAACCAAAAACTTAACTCCTTTTATGGCGCTAAGCGTTCTATGTTCCACTGATCATTTTCTAAAACATAAGAGATCCGATCATGTAAACGACTTTTCCTTCCTTGCCAAAATTCGTAATAATTGGCGGTTATTTTGTAGCCGCCCCAGAAGTCGGGACGTTTAATGGTTTTTTCTTTAAATTTTTCAGTGTTTTCCTGCACTAGTTTTTCTAGTACACTTCTATTGGCAATATTTTTACTTTGAGGAGAGCTCCATGCACCGATCTTAGATTCCACCGGTCGCTGATTAAAATAAGCATCACTTTTTTCTTTTTCTGCAAATTCAATCGTTCCTTCAATTCTTATTTGTCTTTCTAATTCAGGCCAAAAAAAAGTAAGGCTTACATTTTTATTTCCAGAAATATCCATCGCTTTTCTGGAATTGTAATTCGTGTAAAAATAAAACAAATGACTTCCAAACTCTCTTAAATAAACAATGCGGGAGGATGGTTTACAATCGCTGCTAACTGTACATAAATTAAAAGCATGAACTTCATTTACTTTACTTTCCATAGCATCCTTCATCCATTGTTCAAACTGTATATCAGGAGATTTATGTAAACCGTTTTCTGATAATTCACTTTTCGTGAAATCTTCCCTTAACTGAGAAATATGCTGGTTTACATGACTCATTTTTATTAATTTTACACAAATATATAGAAGTTATTCTTGATAAAAGCAGGAGAGATATTAATAGCCAAACCATTTTTACAGGACGGTCATTTCAAACGTTCTGTAATTTACTTGTGCGAACATAATACTGAAGGTAGTCTTGGTTTTGTGATCAATAAATCTCACGGATTATTATTGCGTGATATTTTTCCGCATTTAAAAAACGGTAATTTTCCATTGTTTGATGGAGGTCCTGTTTCTCCCAATCAATTATTTTATACTCATACATTAGGTTCAAAATTAAGTGACAGTCAGCACGTAACCAATAATGTGTACTGGGGTGGTAACTTTTTTGAGTTGTCTGAAATGATTGAAAAGGGAAAAGTTTCAGAAGACGAAATTCGTTTTTATATTGGGTATAGTGGTTGGGGTGCAGAACAACTTTCCGCAGAAATAGAAAACGATATGTGGTTTTCAAAAGCTACGGATTATAATAAAATGATGAAGGTAAGCTCTGATGTGCTATGGGCAGATGAATTAGTGAAAATTAACCCAGGCTTTAAAGCCTTTACTGATTTTTCTTTTGATCCTTCACTGAATTAAATGTATAGCTTAAAATAATCCTGCCCAAAATTATTTAAAATATTACATTTGTCGCCTTTTATTTGCGATTCATCATTCATTTATTACCTTTAATAAAAATATACATATATGGTAAAAATTTTACAAACACTTATTCTTGGTTTTGTTTTCATTAATGGTTTTGCACAGCAACCGGTAATGAATTCTATTAGTGGGTCTTCACCTATTTGTGGAGGAGCAAATACGCAAAACACCTATAGTACATCCGCATCAAATAATCCGTCCTATTATACATGGTCTGTAATGCCAAATGCAGGTGTCACAATAATTAACGGAACGATCTCTGTGGCATCGTTTTCTTTTCCAGGTATTAATGCAACCTATACTATTTATTGTTCGGCTACGAATAATTTTGGAACCAGCGTAAATAAATCTTTCGTAGTAACAGTATTTGAAATGCCTAATGTGAGTTTTACTGGGGCTAATACTTTTTGCCAGGGATCTTCTACGAACATTTCAGCAAGTTCTACATTAATGTCAGCTAGTGCAACGGTTTCTTATAACTGGGCACCACCCTCTGGTCTGAATACTACTGCAGGTTCAAATGTAACTGCTTTTCCGTCTTCATCAACCAATTATACAGTAACCGCTGTCAATGGCGCGTGTTCCAATACAGCGCAAATTACCATCACACCATTTCAACAACTTTCTGTAAGTTTTACCGGAGCTAATACATTCTGCCAGGGTTCGTCCACAAATTTATCTGCAAGTACAACTATTCAAGGCGCAAGTGCCACTGTATTTTATAGTTGGTCTCCGGGATATGGATTAAACACCACTTCAGGCCCTAACGTAATAGCAAGCCCTACTGTTTCTACTACTTATACTGTTAACAGCTTCTATCAATCCTGCTCAACTACAGGAACAATTACTGTTGGCCCAAATAGCTTCCAGTCTCCTGTTGTTTCAGGTTCAGCAACAAACAGCATTGTATGTTATGGAGACCAAACAACTTTAAATGCATCAGGTGCAAATACCTATACCTGGAGCAATAATGTACAGGATGGGGTTCCTTTTAATGTTTATACATCCTATACGTATTATGTTACCGGTAAAGATTTGAATGGATGTACTGGCTCTAGCTCTGTTAATGTTACTGTAGATCCGGTGGCTGTTTTTAACGTGAATACTTCTAATTCAGCATTGCCTATCGGACAATCAGCTACATTGACAATTAATGGCAGTGCAGGTACAACATATTCATTAAATGGAGTTTCTACTCCAACATCTGTTGTTATATCTCCTACGGTTACTACAACTTATACTTTTGCATCGGTTAATTCTTCAGGATGCGAATATGTGGTGATTTTTACGCAATACGCCGGGTTTACGGTAGGCCTTCAATCTCTTATTTCAAAAGAAAGTAACTATTTCAATGCGTATCCAAATCCTAGCAATGGAATTTTTTATTTAAAATCAGACACCAAAGAAACGGTCCGAATCATAAATGAATTGGGGGAGATCATTAGAATAATTGAACTTGCTCCAGAAGAAGAGTACAACGTTTCGGATTTAAGCGCCGGTATTTATGTGATTTATTCTGACAAAGTGAGAATGAAAATAATAGTGACCCAATAAATTATTATAACGGAATTTTTGAATAGCAGATTAATTTAATTAATCTGCTATTTTTGTTTGGCTAAGTTGATATATGAAATCCAAATCTCTGCTTTTTAATATTTTCTTTATAGGAATTTTTCTATCAAGCCTGGCGTATTCTTCATTAGTATTGGATTTCACCTTAACGCCGAGATTAATTGTTATTTCCATTATTATAATTTTCTCTTTGTTTTTATGGTTTAAAACAAACGTTTTGAAATCTATAAAGATGGATTTCATAGTTCTTTCCTATGTGAGTTATGTCCTGTTTAGTTGCTTGTCTGGCTTTTGGGCAAATACTCCAACAGAATCTATTTTTGAAAATGCAAAATTGATTATAGCGCTTTCAGTTTTTTTGTTTAGCTATTATTTTTTTAAAACAGATAAAGAAGCTACCATTAAGTATCTGGCAAAAATAAGTGTGGGAATTATTTTGGTAGAATTTGTTTTAGTGGGGTATCAATTGAGCGGTCTTACCGAATTCACTAAAGAAGCCATGTATCAGGTATATGGAGCTAATTCACATAAAAATTTATTATCAAGTTTTTTATATATCAGTTTATTTTTTCTGTTGATTGGTTTATTTAGGATGAACAAAATATGGAAGTGGCTAATTGTAACGGCTTTGATTTTAAATATAGGAATGATCATCATTATTCAAACCAAAGCGGTTTGGATTGCGGTAGCAGTTTCAATGATACTATTACTGATTCTATGGTTGTATAAACAAATGAAGCTGAGAATTAATTTGAAGTGTGGCCTGATCAGTTGCATAATACTGGCCAATGTGTTTTTTGTATTCGTTCAGCCTCGGATAATCAAAAGAGTATTGGCATTTAATATTGAGCATGTTCAGAATGAAAATTCAGGTAGCACAAAAGAATTGGATAACGAGCGTTTGCAACTTTGGGACAAGACTTACGCAATGATTTATGATCATCCATTAATTGGAGTAGGGGCAGGTAACTGGCAAATTTATTTTCCGGATGCTACTTTAAAAGGAATGTACCGAGCTGAGGATCTTAATTTTACTTTTCAACGCCCGCATAATGATGTGTTATGGATCATTTCAGAAACAGGCTTTGTTGGGTTTAATTTGTTTTTAATTTTTATTACCTCTCTTCTTATATTTTTGGTAAAAATTTTAGAATCTATAAATGAAAAAATAATTAAATGGGAATTAGTTATTTGTTTCATAACTACTATCGGTTTTTTAACCGCTGCATTTTTTGATTTTCCTAAAGAACGTATCGAACATCTGATTTGGATAAATATTGTTTTTGGTTTTGCTTATTATTCAATTAAGAAAAAAATAGTTTTAAAGAATCTGTTGGAATTTAAAATTTCAACAATGCATTTTATTTTCATGGAATTTGTTTTGATTATGGTTTTAATTATTGGTGTTTATAGGTATAGTGGAGAATATTATACACGAAAAATGTATGATCAAAAAAAACAAAATAATAATCAGGGAGTGATCCGGGAAGCGAAGAAAGCCCTTAATTTTACTTATAGTGTAGATCCAACTTCTCTCCCCATCAAATGGTATACTGGTAATTGTTATGCTGTTTTGGGAAATTTTACACAAG
>JANPOX010000537.1:0-1904 GCA_031428235.1 Bacteroidia bacterium
AAGTAATAGACATTGATCAATCGCCCATTGGACGAACGCCAAGAAGCAATCCTGCAACTTACACCAGTGTATTTTCTGATATCAGGAATTTATATGCAGAGTTACCGGAATCAAAGATCAGAGGATACAAACCCGGACGCTTTTCTTTTAATGTGAAAGGTGGTCGCTGCGAAACCTGTGGTGGTGCCGGTGTAAAAACCATTGAAATGAATTTTTTACCCGATGTATATGTCAACTGTGATGAATGCAACGGCAAGCGCTATAATCGTGAAACCTGTGAGATCCGTTACAAAGGGAAATCAATCAGTGATGTTTTGAATATGACCATCGACCAGGCTTGCGAGTTTTTTGAAAACCTTCCAAATATCTACCGACAAATAAAAACTTTGCACGATGTTGGTTTAGGTTACATCACCTTAGGGCAACAGGCAACTACCTTGAGTGGCGGAGAAGCACAACGTGTGAAGCTTTCCACGGAATTAAGTAAAAGAGATACCGGAAATACACTTTACATTCTCGACGAGCCAACAACGGGTTTACATTTTGAGGATATCCGCATTTTGTTAGGCGTATTAAACCGCCTGGTAGATAGCGGCAATACGGTTCTTGTTATTGAACATAACATGGATATTATTAAAGTGGCTGACCATCTCATTGATGTTGGTATGGAAGGGGGGAAAGGCGGCGGAGAGATACTATTCACGGGAACACCCGAAGAACTTGTTAAATCAAAAAAAGGATATACTGCACCTTTTCTTAAAAAAGAACTGTAATTTAAAGTAATAAGTTTTTAGCGATGGATGTTTAATAAAATTAAATTGAATTATTTTTCATTAACCTAAAAGGCATAACTTCATATCATATTAAGAAATAGAACTAAACATTAACAGATGAATTACAATCAAGATAAAGAAGATAAAATTAGAAAAGCATTTGCCACCAAAGAATCAAGAGAAGTCATGGCTTCCGACAGCTGGAGGTTATTTAAAATCATGAGCGAGTTTGTGAATGGTTTTGAAAGAATGCAGGAAATAGGCCCCTGTGTTTCCATCTTTGGTTCAGCTCGAACAAGCCCTGACAATAAATATTATATTTTAGCAGAAGAGATAGCTTTTAAACTAACACAGGAAGGTTATGGAGTGATTACCGGTGGTGGTCCCGGAATTATGGAAGCCGCAAATAAAGGCGCAAATCGTGGTAAAGGAAATTCAGTAGGCTTAAACATTAATTTGCCTTTTGAGCAAAAACCAAATGATTATATCGATCGTGACAAGAGCATTGATTTTAATTATTTTTTCGTTCGTAAAACTATTTTTCTTAAATATTCACAAGGCTTTATTGCCATGCCAGGTGGCTTTGGAACTATTGATGAATTGTTTGAATCACTGACACTTGTTCAAACTAATAAGATTGCAGAATTTCCAGTTGTATTAGTTGGAAAAGAATATTGGTCGGGATTAATTGCCTGGATCAAAACAGTGATGTTGACCGAAGAAAAAAATATTAATGAAGTGGATCTGAACCTTTTTAAAATTGTAGATACTGCTGATGAAGCCGTAAAACATATTGTTGACTTTTATAGCCGCTATATGTTGAAGCCTAACTTTTAATTTTGAATGCGAATTAGTACGAATATACGAATCTGGCTTTCCAAAACGATCACACTCAGATTCGTTTATTCGTATTTAAATTCGTAATCCATTATATTACTTTAAAACAATTTACAAAAAACAAAAATGAAAACAATCTTAATCACCGGAAGCACAAGCGGCATTGGACTTGGTATTGCACATGAGTTTGCAAAAACAAAACAATACAATATTGTATTTAATGGTTTAGAAACTAACGGTCAGGAAATTGCTGACGGTGTTGCAAAACAATATGGGATTGAAATCATGTTCAGT
>JANPOX010000538.1:0-4397 GCA_031428235.1 Bacteroidia bacterium
AAAATCTATCAAAAACACAATGGTGAGGAACAATTCCACTAATTGGAATTTATGTAAAATACCTACCATGGGCGTTCCATCATCCGATAATTTATTAACTGCCGGAATTCAGGGTGCAAGTTCTTCGGTACCGTTTATTCCCGTTGGACGAATTTCAGCTAATACAGATCTTGATGTTCAAAATTACCTTGCAAAAGTTACATCGCATGAATCAGGATTAAAACAATCTCCACCCGATGACTGGCGTAAAAATGTTTTACATTTTAGTGGAGGATCAGGACAACAACAACAGACCGAGTTTAAAAATTATTTAAATACATTTGGAAATATTATTAAAGATACTTTGTTTGGTGGCCGTACTTTTACTTTCAGTAAAACTTCCACCGCTCCCATACAACTCGCAGTGAGCGCATCGGTAACCGTTCTAATCAACCAAGGAGCCGCCTTAATTACATTTTTTGGCCATGGCTCTGTTACCGGATTTGATCAGGCTATTGATGATCCTAATGCTTATAACAATTTTGAAAAATACCCATTATTTATTGCTAACTCCTGTTATAGCGGAGATATACACCTTCCTCAATCTAACAGCGCAAGTGAAGCATTTACCTTAATTGGCAACAAAGGAAGTATAGCTTTTGTGGCATCGTCATCATCAGGATTAGTTCATACTTTACGTTATTTTACAGAATCAATGTATAAATCTCTGGGTTATGAAACCTATTATAAAGGAATTGGAGATGCTGTAAAAAATGCGTGCTTCAAAACAACTTTGACTCCTGATCAGGAACAGGAAATTAGTAACCTGGATATGACACTGGAAGGAGATCCCTCGGTGAGAATAAATGCCTTTTTAAAACCGGATTATGTGGTAAAAAATGAATACGTTTCACTGGATCCATTCAAAGACCCTGATTCTATTGGAGTAACTATTCAAATAAAAAATAATGGTAAAGCAATCCGTGATACTTTTGTAGTTAAGACGGAACGATATTTTCCTAACGGGGATTCTGTAACATATTACAAAAAAATAAAAGCGCCATTTAATGCGGATACGCTTCGATTTTCTATTTTTAAAGATATTGAAAATGCCGTAGGATTAAATCATTTTAAAGTTACCATTGATTACTACAATGAAATTAGTGAGTTGGCGGAAAACAATAATTCTACTGACGGCACCGTTGACCTTTTTATTTCCGGAGGAGACGTTATACCTGTTTTTCCTTATAAATATGCGATCGTGCCAAATACTTCACAAATAACGTTGAAGGCATCAACCGCTGATCCCTTTGCTTTAAATGCAAATTATATTATTCAGCTCGATACAAATGACACTTTTTTAAATCCAATCAATACTACCACCGTCAATAGTATTGGAGGTGTAATTGAATGGGCTGTAAATTTACCTGGAGCAGACAGTACTGTATATTTTTGGAGAATAAAAAAAGATTCCGTGCTAATTACAGACCGTTTAAATTGGAGAGAAAGTTCCTTTCAAAAAATTTCAGGCCAAAATGGCTGGGCACAAGCGCATTTTCATCAGTTTAAAAATGACAGATACCAGTTTATCAGTTATAATAGACCTCAGCGCCGATTTGAATTTTTTAATAATATAATAAGTGTAGTATGTAATAACGAATACAAAGGAGATGACTTATACGGCATCCAATACTCTTTAAATTCCAGCATAGAATCAAACTACAACTTTAACCTGAACGATGGTTGGAGCATTGCTGTTCTAGATGGAATTTCCGGTAAACCCTTGACAACTTCTGTCACGGTCAATTCAACTTTTGCGCCAGCAGGTAATTGTTTGGCCTACGCATATGAACAACGTGCCTCTTTTGATTTTGGCCTAAATTCTTACTGTGGACAAAACTTTAATTGGAAAAATGATCTTACCACTTTTTTAAATAGTGTTCCTGTCAATAATTACATCTTAGCTTATAGTAGTAATGCTCACCACTCCAGTACATTTTCTTCTACACCCGGCTTAATACAAGCTTTTCAAAGTTTCGGTGGTTATAGTCTTGCCAATGCAGGAGATTCGCTGCCAATGATCATTTTCGGAAAAAAATTGGCCAACCCGTCTCCGGGTAGCGGACAAGAAGTGATCGGGTTCTCTCCATCATCCAAAATAGTGTTAGAAGACAGCATCACAACCAAGTGGGATCATGGCTTTATAGAATCAGAAATTATTGGCCCTGCAGTTAACTGGAACAGTTTACACTGGAAATATACTGCCCAGGCATCAAACGATAGTGTTGCGTTGAAAATTGTTGGAATAAAAGCTAATGGTTCTACTGATACGATAGCAACCACTTTTTATAAAAATAATTTTGATGTCTTCAATCTTTACGATTATGTAGATGCTACTATATATCCTAAAATAAAGCTAGTGGCATTTATGAATGATAACATCCTTAATGTCGCCCCACAACTTAAAAGATGGCAAATTTATTATGATCCCGTTCCTGAATGTGCCATTAATCCACAACAGGGTTTTACTTCTAACGCTACATTGAAGGCGCTGCAGGAAGGCGATAATTTAATTGTAAAACTACCTATCAAAAATATTGGCGAAATATCATTCACAGATAGTTTAGTGGTTACCTATTGGATAGAAGATGCTAACAAAATTACTCATCCACTTCAGCAAAAATTAAAAGCAAAACCTTTTATACCAAATCAAATTATCATTGATACCATTCAATTTAATAGTTTGGATTATCCGGGTTTTAATTATTTGTGGGTTGATGTAAACCCGGAAGCCAATCCAAAACATCAATTAGAACAATATCACTTTAATAATGTGGCACGTATTGGTTTTAATGTAACCAAAGATAATGTGAATCCACTGTTGGATGTAACTTTTGATGGCACACATATTTTGAATGGGGATATTATTTCATCAAAACCACATGTGCTTGTTTCATTGAAAGATGAGAATAAATTCCTGGCATTGGATGATACCTCAGATTTTAAAGTCTTTATAAAATATCCAAATCAGGCTACTGAAAAAAGATTATTTTTCGCAAAAGATTTGCAATTTACAAAAGCTCAGTTACCAAATAACTCCTGCAAAATTGAATGGAGGCCTGAATTTGCCGAAGACGGTAAATACAAACTAATTGTGCAAGCCAACGACAGGAGTAGTAATGTTTCCGGTTCAGTAGACTATAACATTCTGTTTGAGATCATCAATAAACAAACCGTTACAGAGGTATTAAATTATCCTAACCCTTTTAGTACATCTACCCGATTTGTGTTTACTTTAACCGGTAATGAAATTCCTGATATTTTCACTATACAGATCATGACGATTACAGGAAAAGTAGTAAAGGAAATTACCAAACAAGAATTGGGTAATTTACACATTGGTAGAAACATTACTGAATATACCTGGGATGGCAAGGATGAATTTGGCGACAAACTTGCAAATGGTGTTTACCTGTATAAAGTGATTACCAGACACAACGGCTCTGCTGTTGAGAAAAACCAAACAGATGCTGACTCTTACTTTAAAAAAGGAATTGGTAAAATGGTAATTATCCGATAACTAATTTATCTAAAATTTTATCTTTTGAAATGGCGGTTTTTAAGATCTCTGATCCGCGTTTTAAAATATCAGATTCAATTGTTTTTTTAAATCCCAGTATAGAAATGGCTTTTTCTTTTGCCTGATCTTCTTTTAATTTTTCTGATATATAAATAGCATCTTTTAATTCATGTACTTTTAAACCAGCATCTTTTAATTTCCCCAATTCGTCAATCAACCAGCTCAACGCATAAAATGAATCTGCGTCAAATTCTATAATAGCGGTATTTTTAGGTTTGGCAGGTAATGTATTGAAAGTAGACTTTAATACTTCCTTTGTGAAATAATTAATATGAGTCTTTTGTTTTTTAGACGTTTTTTTTAGTTGTATGAGGCCTTGAAGTGACTGGGCATAAATACTTAACCAACGCAATTTGCGGCGTACTTCATGGATTTGTTCCTCTAATTTAGTGAACTGGTAATCATATTTTAAAACAAAATTTAATATGGCATCAATCTCATCAACGATTGAAAATTGTAACTCATCAATATATTCCTGATTATATTCAACAGTGAATTCGTTTAATTTACTTTCAAAAGATTCTAATTTATTATTCAACCAATCTTTTTCCCTTAAACGTTGATTAAATTTTTCGGCATGATTGGCAATATTGACACTGAAATATTTCACAACCTCAGCTGAAATTTTTTTATTAGCCTTAAATTCCTTCTCTAACTCAACATACTTATCAATCTCTCCTAACAAGTCTTCCAATTTTTTAAACCTGCTATTCCATTTATCGAATAGCGTTTCATCAAATGCCTTATTATGAAGACGCGTTAATGCCTCAAGCATAAA
>JANPOX010000539.1:0-1704 GCA_031428235.1 Bacteroidia bacterium
TCATAGCTGTATTCTCCGGCAGGAAATTGTCCGGCCGACAAGCTATACATGGTTTGTTTTTTACTGAATGTATAATTGTAAGTTTTGCCTTTACTGTCTTTGAGTATCAATGTTACATCCGGTTCTGTAACCAGCTCATAACTTTGATTATAAACTTCTGCGGTAAAATCAACGGACTCATTTTCATTAATAATTTTTTTGGTAAACACCCTGAAAAAACTCTTATCGGCCTTCACAGATAAATATTGAACTGTTTTACTGATCAGCTCATTGAATAAATTATGATTATCATGTTCCGCAAAATCCCTCATACGCCAGCGCCACAAACCATCACCCGTAAAGCTGCCGGTTTTTATTCCATTAATTTCTGTAAATACCATTAACGGGTCCTCTGTTTCTACTACGCCAATTTTTTGTGAGATCAGAATGTTGGCACCGTTTGGAACTGCCGCTCCTTTAAAAGGACAAGCAACAGCCGGAAAATTTTTAATGTAATTTTTCAGTTCATCACTGACTGAGAATAATGAAAATTCTTTTTGGTAAACGCCTTCCACCTCATTGGTCTTGCCATTGAATAATGTTTTTGCTGAACTGTTTACTGTATTACTTCCAATATAAAATACAGACTGGTTATTTGCTTTTAATTCGTTAATGATACGCTGAGGAATAATAGTTGACTGGTGAATAATAACCAATGAATAAGGCTTTAAGGGTTTTGTAAATTCATTGATCAATGACATTTCTACTTCATAAGTTTGTGCAGCTGAAATGCTTTGTTCTAAAGCTGCAATATCAGGGTGCGCGGCATTGGCAAGGATTACTACTTTTTCACGGTTATCAATCACATCAATCACAAAAGACTGCGCGTTATTTTGTTTGTTTTTGTCTTCCTCAATAGTTGAGAGCGATACTATATATTTTTGAATACCGGATTGATCAGCGTCGAACAGGTAATTTAGGGTGGTATTAAATGAATTTGAATTGATTTTTACATTTTCTGATTTCAATAATTTACCGTTATGAGAAACTGAAATCGTAACTGATTTATCTTTCAGGTCTTTAGCATTAACCACGACTTCCACCGGGAATGAATTTCCTAAATACGCTACCTGGTTATGATTAATAGTTTGTATCCAAACATCTTTTAATGGAATAGTATCTCCCAATGCAATGGTGTAAATTGGCGCATTAAATTTACTAATACTGTATAAGGGATTCGTTCCTTTATTATAAATGCCGTCTGTTGCTAGAATAATAGCTCCAATGTTTTTGTTTGCATAATTATTTTCGAGGTCAGCAAATAATTTTGAGATGTCGGTTTCATTTCCCTTAAAATCATACGTTTCAGACGGTTTGCTTTCTGAATCAAATTGATAGGCCTTCACATCATACTTATCTTTAACAGCAGTGATAAATGCATTTAAAGCTTTAGTATAATTTGTTTTGATATCTACTGAATCTTTACCTGCGGCAATGGAAGATGAATTATCTTGTGCCATTATAATTACCGGTTTTTCAGTTTCATTCACCAAACGTTTCATGAAAATTTCCAATAATAAAAGGGCAATAAGGCTGATGGAAACAAAACGAAGACCTGCTAAACCGTACATTAAAACTTTCGAACGCTCACTGTTTTGTTTATCCCTCACATAAAGCATGGCAGAAAAAACAAACCCTGCTACCAGACATAACAGGGTATAATAC
>JANPOX010000540.1:0-5804 GCA_031428235.1 Bacteroidia bacterium
TATTCTCATGGCTTTTATATGTATTCCATGACACCATATGGTTTACAATATGCCCATGAGGAATACCTGAGCATTATTTTAAGAAAGCAATTTATCAGAGAAAACGTTGAGTTTAAATCAAAGATTAAATTAGGTATTGAAAACTACAAGAGTAAATTTTAATTTAAGTGAGCATCTATAAAATTCTTTATTGGGATCAAGGCAAATCCAGTTTTGTAAAAAAAGATTTGGAAATTCTTAGATCAGAATTTGATGTTATAGACTATACCTTTAAGGCAAAAAATAATTTATCTATTTTATTTGAGTTATTTAAGCAAGCAGGAATATCCTTGCGTCATGTGTTTTCATGTAAGATCGTTATCTGTCAATTTTCAGGCTATCATAGCCTTGTTCCGTTTATTATTTTTGGCATTTTTGGAAGAAAAAAAATGATTGTGGCAGGTGGGACTGACTGTGTTGCTTTTTCGTCAATTAAATATGGCAATTTTCAGAAAAAATATTTGAAATGGTTTACAAAAAAGTCTTTTCAGTTGGCAGATATAGTATCTCCTGTTGATGAAACCTTGATTAAGTATGATTATACATACCAGGATAATGACTTTAAAGAACAAGGATATAGATCGTATGTTAAAAATATGCGGGCACGAGATTGTATTATCTATAACGGATATGATTCTAATAAATTTAAAATTACAAGCCTTGTTAGAGGTAGAAATAGTTTTTTAACAGTAGCCGCGAATCTGAATACCCAATTTGGGTCAAAATTAAAAGGCATAGATTTAATTATTGAAATTGCAAGAAGATTTAGTAATTGCACTTTTACAATTATTGGTGGTGATAAATTGGAGGTCATCAATAAGCCTGAAAATTTAATTTTGCTAGGAAATATAGAAAACTGGAAATTAGTTGACATTTATAATGCTAATAAATTTTATTTGCAATTATCCATGTCGGAGGGGTTTCCGAATGCTTTATGTGAAGCTATGTTATGCGGATGTATACCTATTGTTAGTAATGTGGGTGCTATGAGAAAAATAGTAGGAGAACAAGGAATTGTTTTAGAGAAAAAGGATATTGAGTTGTTGAGCACGAAAATTAATCAGGCGATATCTTTATGGGATGAATCTTTAATGGAAAAAAACAGGGATCTTATAAAAGATCGGTTCACTATTGAAAACAGAAAAACAGAATTTATAGCTTTATTAAAATCTATTTAAAATGTGGTTAGGTTATTACCATGTATCAAAATCAGCCCCTGCAAATTTAAAAGCCTTAGCCACATGTTCATTTGATAAATGTCTGTATCCAAGAGGCATTGTTGAAGACAGACTAATTTTGCTTCCTAATAGTTTATCGTTAAGAGTTCCTTCCTGATAATGGAATAAGATATTTGATATGCCGGCTTTTTTTGCTATGCTTTTAAGTGTATCATAGGCTACTTCGAACTTTTCGGTAGCGCAGTTTTCAAAATCGCCAACCCAAAGTATTCCATCAACTTTGATCCAAAAATTTATACCATTTATTTTTAAAATATATTTATTCTCCGTATTCTTATATTCAAAATAATCCTGGTCATGAACGATACAGCATGTGTCTTTTTCAATTAAGGAATTACTAAAAAAGGTATTTTGACTTTTATATTTTGAGAAGACCCATTTTAAATAGGAATGATAAGCCGTTCTTAAAAACGGCATTTTTTTTACTAATTTGTCAAAAGGTAGGGTTTGAATTTTTTCTTTATAAACGTTAATGTTTTCATGGTGTTCCCATTTTAATTTGATCTTGCGTAAATCATAAATAACATTATTAGGGAAACCATATACAAAATTAATGTTTTGTGTTTTTAGGAAATCATAAGCTGTTTCAGCAACTTTAACAAATAATCCTTGGCCACTGTGATCTTTGTGAGTCATTGAATCACATGATTGTGCTATGTCAAATATTTCTTGATTATAGGCGGCGCGCTGAGTAATTATTCCGTAAAAAGAAGCAGGTTCATTAAACTCTGAAACTGCAATAAATGAAGGATTTATTTTTTGATATTTGTGAAAAAACTTATTTATGATGTTCTTTAAATCAGGGGTTGATAAAAAAGCACTTGTATAGATCGATTTATAGAGTTTAATATCATCGACTTTGAATTTTAAGATGTTATATGTTTTTTTCATTATAGCTTAAGCGCTGATCCTAAAATCCTGATTTATTAAACTGTTTGTTTATTAAAATTTTATTTGTGTCTAAGCTTGTTGAATTACTGATACTGTATCGGCTTCTGATCCTTTGATCAGTATAATCTCTGGTGTTTGTAAATGTAACTGCCAATTGATATTCATACCCCACATCTTCTGCAATATCTTTTATTTTTTCGGAATAATCGCCATCTGGATAGCCAATACTCACAACTGGTTTTTGAATGATTGATTCAAGTATCTCTTTGGATTTTTTGAGTTCCTGTGTAGCTAATTCTATGTTTATTTTTGATAAGTTATAATGTCTGTGTGTATGCGATCCTATTTCTATAAGAGGAGACATAGACATTTCTTTGATCTGTTCCTTTGAACAAAAACGTGTCAGTTCGGGGTTTATAGTTTTTAATATCCTTTTTATATCATACTTTGAAAGAAATTCTTTAAAGACGACTTGCCTTTCTTGGCCCATTAATTTCACATAATCATAAATAGAAACATTCGTTTTACAATTCTGTAATTGTTTGTTTACGAAACGAAATTCCTCATTGTTAAAGATTATTTTTCCATGTGGCGGTTCAATTTTTAAAGCGTCAAAAATTTCTGGCCATAAGTAATAATCTATGATTTCAAAACTTTCTGTGGTAATATAGAAAGTAGCAGGTAAATTGTGCTTTTTTAGAATTGGCCATGCAATGGAATGATTGTTTTCATATCCATCATCAAATGATAGTGCAATTCGTTTTCTCTTAGTCGTTTTTTCTTTGAATATATCCTTAATAGAAACTATTTCAAAATTCTTTTTTAAATAGACGAGTAAGGATTCAAATTGAGCAACCTGCATATGCCTTTTGTTAATACTGCTTTTGAATTTTGAAACACCATGAAAACATAAAATTAAATTATTATTTTTTGAAGACCGTGAAAATCTTTTTTCAAGACCAAGTCTAGTAATTAAAGGAAAAATAATTTTTTTAGTTATATTTCTGAGTATTAGCATAAATACAAAAGTATGATTAAATTTAAAAAAATTATACCGAATTGGGAATAATAGCAAAACAAGGCTTTGTTAATAGTGTTTTCAGCTACATTGGAGTGCTGTTGGGATTTGTTTCTATTGTCTATATTCAGCCAAATTTTTTAAAAACCAGTGAAATAGGGCTGACTCGAATATTAGTTTCCTTTTCTTTTATGGCGGCCATTTTTATTCCTTTAGGTATTGGTTCAGTAACAACAAGATTTTTCCCTCAAATAAAAAATATTGAAAACAGGCATCAAGGTCATTTTTCTTTAATATTTTTATTTTGTCTTTTAGGGGCAGCCATTTTGAGTCTTTTCTTTGTCTTTTTTCAGGATATTATTATTGGGTATTATCAGGAAAAATCACCTCTATTTAATGAGTTTTATTATTTGGTTTTTATTTTCCCATTTATCTTAGCATTAATAATGGTTTACAATATATATTCTGCTTCCTTATACAAAACTACTTTTACTGTATTTTTAAATGAGGTGTTGCTTAGAGCATTGCAAATTGTATTTGTTTTTATCTATTATTTTAATTATTTCGATTTGGAGCAATTTATTCTTGCTTTTGTGTCGGCTTACGTGATACAGTTACTTCTTTTAATAATATATATCTATAAATTAGATAGGTTTTCATTTAAAATCAATTGGAATTTTTATCGATCTTTTTTTTCTCATAAAGTTGTTCTCTTTTCTTTTTTAATGGTATTTACTGCTTTTGCATCAATTGGGATTAAAATGGTAGATCAGGTTATCATGGGTCATTATTTGAGCCTTTCTTCTATTGGAATTTATGCTACCAGTATTTTTATGGTTTCTATTATGGAAGTTCCGATTAATAGTCTCGAAAGAATTTCTAATACTGTCGCTGCCAATTCATGGGCTACAGGTGACTTGAATAATATAAAAAAGATATATTATGATTCTGTAAGAATATTAATGTTAGTTGGAGGCTATTTAATGTGTGGCCTAATTTGTTGCTCAACAAGTATTTTTCAATTGTTGCCATCTGAATTTGAAGTTGGGAAGAATTGTATGATTGTTATGGCTATATGTTCTTTTTTTAACCTATCAACAGGAATAAATAGTACTATTATTGGAACATCTCATAAATACTTTGCACTCTCTCTCTTTTTATTTGTACTAATAACACTAAGTGTAGTCACTAATAGTTTATTGATACCAAAGTATGGAATAATAGGTTCAGCTTATTCTACATTCATATCCATTGGCACTTATAACGTTTTAAAAGTTATTTATTTATGGTATAGATTAAAAATGCTTCCATACAATAAAACAAGTCTTGTAATTATATTTACAATTGTGATTTCTGGAATGGTTTACTTTATTCCTGACGTTTCAAATCCATATGTAAACATTTTCCTTAAAGGGATGATAATTACTGTAATATTCGGTATTTCTACTATTAAATTCAAAATAGCCGAAGAAATTACTGGCAAAGTAAGGTTCTTAAATAAAATCAAATTGTGAAAAAAGTTCTGATCATAACTTATTATTGGCCGCCAACCGGTGGAGCAGGAGTACAACGCTGGTTAAAGTTCAGTAAATATTTTCGCAAGTTTGGCTGGGAGCCTGTTATTTATACGCCATCTAATCCTGATTTTCCGATTAATGATGATACTCTTTTAAAAGATGTTCCCGAAAATTTAACTGTTTTGAAAACACGAATCACAGAGCCTTATGATATTTACCGTAAGATCATGGGTAAGAAAAAAACAGAAACAGTTAACCAGGGTTTTTTATCAGAAGGAAAAGAAAATACAATTTTACAATCTGCAATGATCTGGGTTCGCGGTAATTTTTTTATTCCTGATGCGCGAAAATTTTGGATCAAACCGTCTGTTTCTTATCTGTCGGATTATATTAAGAAAAATAAAATTGATGCGATCATTAGTACCGGTCCGCCACATAGCATGCATTTAATTGCGATGGGTTTAAAACAAAAACACAATATTCCATGGATAGCTGATTTCAGGGATCCGTGGACACAAATTGATTTTTACAGTCAGTTAAAATTATCTGCCTATGCCGACCATAAACATAAAAAATTAGAGAACCAGGTATTAACCAGTGCGAATAAGGTGGTTACTGTCAGTCCAACCTGTGCAAGTGATCTTTATAAACTGGGTAATAGAAAAGTAGAAGTCATTACCAATGGTTTTGATGCCGATGATTTTAAGTCTATTAAAGATTTACCATTATTAACTGGATTTTTATTTCATCATACGGGTGCTTTAAATAAAGACAGGAACCCTTATACTTTATGGAAAGTTTTAGGTGATTTGAGTAAAGAAAATTCGGAGTTAAAAAAAGACCTCGTATTAAAATTCACAGGAAAAACGGATGCCATCGTTTTTGAAAGTTTAAAAGCACAGGGACTGCTTGAAAATTCAGAAAAAACAGAGTACATGTCTCATAGCGAAGTAGTAAAGATAATGGCTCAATCGCCTGTATTATTATTGCCATTGAATAATACACCAAACAACAAAGGTGTTTTATCGGGTAAATTATTTGAGTATTTAGCCGCCGGTCGCCCTATCTTTGGCGTTGGAATGCCTGATGGTGATGCCTCTG
>JANPOX010000541.1:0-2522 GCA_031428235.1 Bacteroidia bacterium
AGCTGTTGCTGTACAAGTTCCTGTTCCGGATAAAACTGTATAAGTAGTTGTAGAGCTTGGGGTAACTGTTACATTTGCTGCGCTCGCCGGGTTTGTTCCAGTACTAGCAGTCCAGGTAAAAGGACCCGTGCCACTTGCAGAAAGAGCCTGGCTTTGCCCAGCACATATTGTTGATAAAGAGGGAGTAATAGTTATGGAAGAAGGAGGAGATACTGTAACTGTTATAACTGAATTACTCACACAGGCCCCTACTGTTTTAGTGACAGTGTATGTGGTTGTAACCGTTGGGCTGGAAACAGTTAAAGAATTTGTTGTAGTACTAAGCGAAGTTCCCGGCGACCACGAATATGTACCTGAGCCTCCGTTAGCAGTTAATGTTACACTTTGTCCTGAACATATTGATCCCGCAGGACTTTGACTAACAGGAAGAGCTGGAGGTGCGGTAAAAATAATAGCTACAGTTTGAGTTACTGGAAAACCAGGGCAAGTATTTAAATCAGAATATTGTACAGTATAAGTTGTTGCGCTTGTTGGATTTGCTGTAACCACAGATCCTGAAGTAGAAGCGAGCCCGCCGGATGCTGGTGCCGACCATGTATACGTACCTATAGGAAACCCTCCATTGGCTGTTAAGGTTACGGTTTGTGGGCCACAAGTAGTAGTAGGATTTACAGTTGCTATTATAGCAGGTTGATTAGCACATGATAATCCGTTCACGTCCAAAAAAACTCCCGAATCATAAACACCATCTGAATCGTCCCATACTCCAATAGTCATGGTATAGGTTTGGCAAGGGGTGACGGCTGCAGAGGCAGTTAATACTGTTGTTTTAGCATCATATATTAACCCTGGCGGGCTATCGACATAGTAGGCACAATTTGTACATGGCCCTGTATTACTTGAACCATTATTTACGTTTTGAATAGATACTGGTGTTGTTGTTCCTGGGAGAGTGGCAATATTGGTCTGGTTGTAACTACCACCGGCTGGATTTGGTCCGCTCAAAACAAAGCCAAATACATCATTGATTGTTCCTGTAGCGAACTCTGGATATTCCTCAGATGCAAATACATAACTAATACTTAATGTAGCGCAGCTTGGAGTCATCAAAAATGTCATATAACAGCCGTCATAAGTGGTACCACCAGATAGAGTATTCCCTAATGCTGAACCTCCTGCTCCGCTACTTGTACTTGCAAAACCGCTTGGAGGTCCTGCAACATTTGAAGCAGCACCAGTAGTCAATAATATACCTGAATTTAAACTTCCACCTAAAGCAGCCGCTCCATTATTAAAAGTGGCGTATGCACCTGCTGGGCAAGTAATACTTAAGCCGGAAACAACTACGCCGTTTCCTTGCAATAAGGCCTGCATTTGTGCAATGGTTGGATTTATGGAAGTGGTAATTTGTCCGAAAAAATTTGTAAACAAAAAGGATAGGGCAATAAAAAGTATTATTTTTCTCATAAACATTTTTTAAAAACTGTTAACATTTCATAAATATAAAAAAAGCTGTCATTTAATGCAAATATATATCCTCTAAAACTATTAAAACCACACTCTTGACTAGGGAGTTATTTCATATCTGATTTTGAAAATTATTTTAGCTTTAAATCGTATCTTCACGAAAATTTTGAAACATGATTCGCTTAGGAAAAACAAATGCATTAACTATTTTAAGACAAACCCCTCCCGGAATGTTTTTGGGAAATGACGAAAATGAAGTGGTTTTATTACCCAATAAATGGATTGAACCAGGGTTTGAAGTTGGTCAGCAAATAGATGTATTTATTTACACAGACTCAGAAGATCGCTTAATAGCAACCACATTGAAGCCATATGTTGAAGTTGATCATTTTGCGTATTTAAATGTTTCTGAAGTATCTAAAGTAGGTGCCTTTTTGGATTGGGGCTTAGAAAAAGATTTGTTTGTTCCATTTAAAGAACAAAAACAGAAAATGATCGAAGGACATAGTTATGTTGTTTACATTTATATTGATGAATTAACAGACAGGATTGTTGGCTCAAGTAAGATTAATAAATTTATTAGTAATGAAGTTTTGCAGGTAGAACAAGGAGAAGAAGTTGATTTGTTAGTTTATAATGAAACTGATTTAGGGTTCACCTGTGTAATTAATGAAACTCATAAAGGATTGATCTATCACAATGATATTTTTACTGATCTGGCTGTTGGAGATCAATTAAAAGGTTTTATTAAACTGATCAGAGAAGGCAATTTAATTGATTTAAGTTTACAAAACATAGGCTTTAAAAATGTTCTTTCATCTACAGAAAAAATACTAGAATACTTAAATGCCCATGAGGGTTATCTGGAATTAACCGATAAAAGTTCACCTGATCTTATTGAAAGAAGATTTGACATGAGTAAATCAACTTTCAAAAAATCTATTGGCGTTTTATACCGTCAACGTAAAGTTACACTTCATGAGGATGGTGTTAGATTAGCTGAACAAATAGAAGGGGAAGAATTAAAAGGAGTTTAATTACTTTTTTTACAAAAA
>JANPOX010000542.1:0-2041 GCA_031428235.1 Bacteroidia bacterium
TTTTTTTCTTCTTCTAAAAAATTATCCCCGATAAAATGGGTAATTTCTATTTTATCTAAACAGGCTATAATTTCCTGTAAGATTATCTTTAATTTAGAATCAGGTATTTGGTTTCTATTAAAATCGTTTAAACTTTGTAAAAAGATTTTGCAAAAGACCCCAAAATCTAAAATATTTAAACTTCTTAACGATTTTTTTGAATATTTATAATTGTCTCTTTCTAAGGTTTTAATATAATTAAAAATTATGGACCTATATTTTGCATTACTAAGTAAAACGACTAATTCATTAAAAAACTCTTCAAAGTAACTTTTTAGATCATTATAGATCTCGCTATTTAATTTTATGTTTTGAATAAACCACCTTTCTTCAATTGCTTTTTTTGAAAATGGTTCATTGTATGCTTCATTACTCCTTATTGTTGCGCCGTCAGTACAGAATTTAGAAACTTTTTTTACAGAGCTATGAGTCAACAAATTCTGCAGGATCGCTTTTATATTAAATCCCGGATAAGAGATACCTGAAATAGGCGCTATGAAATAATCTACTACTCCATGTAAATCGTACTGTGTAAAAATATTTTGCATAAAACAATTGCTCATCAACATGATATCAATTCTTTTACCACTAGTTTTTTGGGGATATACCGCTTTAAATGCATCTGCAATTTCTTTTGTAGATAATAAGTAAAATCCACTTGTAAATGACGTTCTAGGAAAGTACTGTTGCGGTTGAAAAGATTGGATATTCAAGTTTTTTAAAATAGTACCAAACCATTCAGTATAAACGGAATTAGGTTTTGAAACTTCATCTAAAATAGCGACTAGAATACGTTCATCTGTATAATTAATGCCAAATGTGGCACCATGGCCTAATGTTAATACTATATTATTGGTACCTAAGAAATTAGTTCGTATTGCCTTTAAAATTTTTATCAATGATTCTTTATCAAGCATCTCAGATGTTGACTGCATTTTGGGAATAAAATCTTTAAGTAACTTTGTGTCCTTATTTTTTGAGATAAACGTTGTTTCTAAAATAGACTTGCAACCTGATTTTCTCATGAGCTTAGTTTCAGCTATTACAACTTTAATTTCATCAGTGTTATAGTTCGCTTCGCTAATTGATTTTAAAACAAATTCCTTTTCAATTTCTAAAGAAATTCTTTCAGTCAATGTGTTTGAATCCGATTGGTCTTCGGTCTCTTCTACATTAAAGACTAATATTGTAAAAAGCCATTTGCAACTGATGGGTAGAGATTCTTTCATATTTTCTATTTAAATTTAACTAGTTTTTTACCACCGCCTAAACTCTATGATAGTTCATTTCAGACTTCCATTTCTACTGCTATTTCATATTATTGAATTTAGCTCTTTTGCGCAATCTGTCCAAAATAAATATACTCAAACCAATGGCTTATCAAGTTATAATATCAGAAGCGTTTTAAAAGACTTAAATGGTTTTTTATGGATAAGTACGCAGGATGGGCTGAGCAGGTTTAATGGTGAATCTTTTATAAATTATACAAAGAATTCTTCAAATAAGTTTCATCAAATTGATTTTTCTGATTGCAGAACTTTATTTATTGATACTGCAAAAAATCATTTGTGGGTAATGGGTGCCGATGCCGGCTTTGACGTTATTGATTGTGCAACGGGAAATATTGTAGAAAGGCATCTAAATGATTTTGGAAACTTAGATCACTGGTTAATCACAAGTACAAGAATTAATAATCATATCTGGATAGGATGTAACAATGGCTTATGGCTTTTCGATATGCAGCGTAAGAGGTATAAGAGAATAAATTTATCTCCAAGCAATTCATTTCAAAGAGTAAATACATTAAGTGCGGATAAGTTTGGAAACGTTTGGGTGTTTGCAAATGGTATTGGTTTGTTTGTAATCAATAATGAAACACAAAGAGTGAGTTACAAAAAAAAGTATTCGTTTTTTGAAAATAATTTTAAAGATTTTGACTTTCTTGCTTCTGCTGTAATTTCAGAAAAGCTGATGATTGGTACAACCAAAGGTTTGCTGTGTT
>JANPOX010000543.1:0-2211 GCA_031428235.1 Bacteroidia bacterium
AAACCCTCTTGTCGGTTTACACCATCCTGTTCACAATACGGGATTGATGCAGTAAACAAGTATGGCGCATTTAAAGGAAGTTGGATGACCATAAAGCGTATTTGCCGTTGTAACCCATGGGGCGGCAGCGGCTATGATCCGGTAAAATAGGGGTCGTCATTGCGAACAAAGTGAAGCAATCTCATATATGTTTTATTTACAAAAATGTGAGATTACTTCGGGTAAAACCCTCGTAATGACGAACACATAAATTTCTTTTTTAAAAGAAACAATTATGTCTATCAAAAAAATTATATGCCTTTTGGCAATACACGTGTCATTTGGAATACAGGCTCAAACAACTTTTACAGGAATTATAAAAGATAAGGTAACCAGTGAAGTTTTACCCGGTGCCATTTTATATTTTCCTGATCTTAAAAGCAGTGGTGTATCCAAAGCAGATGGGAGTTTTGAAATCCGGAACCTTCCTTCTATTAAATCTTTATTACAGGTAAGACTTTTAGGTTATCAAACCATTATTAAAACCATTGATTTATCCGCAATGACTTCCATTGTATTTGAAATGGAACAATCGCACATTGAAGCCAATGAAGTAGTAGTAACAGGTGTATCTAAAGCAACAGAAATAAAAAGAAATCCCGTTCCTATGGTTTCTGTAGACCAGCGCTATTTAGAACAGAATACTGCAATAAACGTGATAGATGCCATCGCAAAAGTGCCGGGTGTAAATGTATTGAGCACAGGACCAAATGTTTCAAAGCCATATATTAGAGGTTTAGGGTACAACCGAGTACTGACTTTATTTGATGGAGTGAGACAAGAAGGCCAGCAATGGGGTGACGAGCATGGCATTGAAATAGATCAATTTTTAATCAACCGGATTGAAGTAATCAAAGGTCCTGCGAGTTTAATTTATGGATCGGATGCATTGGCGGGTGTGGTAAATTTATTACCTGAAAATACAGCCCCCGAAGGAACTATTAAAGGTAGTTTACAAACCAATTACCAAACCAATAACGGATTATATGCAGGTTCAGGTGCGTTTTCAGGCAATATAAAAAGCATTGTGTTTGGAATGAGAGCCACTTATAAAGAAGCCACAAACTATCAAAATAAGTATGATGGAAGGGTTCATAATACAGGATTTAAAGAAAATGATTTGAATGCCTATTTAGGAGTGAACAGGAAATGGGGTTATTCGCATTTAAATTTTAGTGTGTATGATAATATTCAGGAAATTCCGGATGGTAGTCGCGATTCACTTACAAGAAAATTTACTAAACAAATAACAGAAGCCGATACGATACGGCCTATTGTGAGTGATCAGGAATTGAAAGCATACTCAATAGATCGCATTCATCAGCAGGTAAAACATTACCGGTTATTTTCTACCAATCAATTTATTATCGGACAAAGTAAACTTGCTTTAAAACTCGGTTATCAACAAAGCGTTCGAAAGGAGTTTGCGCATCCGGAAAACCCTGAAATTGCAGGTCTTTATTTAAACATGCAAACCGCAACTTATGACCTGAAATTTTATTTACCTGAGGTTAAAAATCTTGAATCAACCATAGGGATAAATGGCATGTATCTGATAAACAATGTGGATAAGGGAACTGAATTTGTAATTCCTAACTACACGTTATTTGATTTTGCGCCATTTATTCATTTCAAAAAATCCATTAAAAAAATTGACCTTGCTTTAGGTGCCCGTTATGATACACGTTCGTTTCATAATACTGAACTTTATACCAACACAAATCCGGAAACTGGGTTTGATATGAAAGTAACAGACACAACAGGTGCCACTAAACAGTTTGATAACTATAGCCATACTTTTAAGGGTTTTTCCGGTAGTGTTGGAATGACTTATAATATTACAGAACGGTTTCTACTGAAAGCCAATGTAGCAAGAGGTTTCAGAGCTCCTAATGTTTCTGAAATTTCTGCTAAAGGAGTTCATCCGGGATCAGGATTTCAGCAATTGGGTGATGCTAATTTTAAACCGGAAACAAATGTACAGGAAGACATCGGAATTTTCTTTGACAGTCATCACGTTTCAATGAGTGCCGAAGTATTTAATAATAACATTAATCATTATATTTTTAATCAGAAATTAAAAAGTATGGTTAGTGGCGATTCTATTTATTCGGAAGCCGGAAATGATTATCCTGTTTATAAATTCAGGCAAACCAAAGCACAATTGTTTGG